>JBHLSA010000011.1:0-19446 GCA_048882025.1 Candidatus Thorarchaeota archaeon
ATCCTACCTTCTAGCAGCTTTGGGCTGGCCTGCTGGAGTTCCTTGGAGAATACGTTTCGCATAATTTCGACGATTACGCAGTCTAGGAATAGGCGTAACACGGACTTTACCCTCTACTTTAGGAGTTTGGCTACGCACTTTGCCCGCTTTTGTTAAACTACCGTGTGAACCTGGCATTATCGTTTCACTGGTTCGGTGTTTGCATCTTAAGCTTTAAGGATTTCCATTTGTTATGAGAGGGGAGAACAGTTTACAGTCTTGTTTGATATTAGGAATCTTTTTACACCCGCTTGAACTGGTAGGCATTACGCGTGTAGATGTGATTGTATGGATGGCTTTCTAATCTTTGGTGTATCGGCGGTCTATTGTATTGATGAACAGTTTGCTGTACTAGCCGAACAAGCATTGGGGAAATCATCAGAACAAATAGTTCAATTTTGGGACCGAATTCGTCGTGGAACAGAAGATTCGCTCCTCACTCACTTTTTTGAAATCATAAAAAGAAAAGGCATTACACGGGCTTTTGTTGAAGCACAAGCACTTGCAGACGAATTGTCGACTTTATATGATTTGCCGGTACAGCAGTATGAAGATGTAGATTTGTGGCGACGGATACGTCAGGAGTTTTATGCAACCCGATTTCGTGTAGAAACGCGCAAATTGTTACATGAAGTTGCAATAGGCTTAACACGTCAAGCAATTCGAGAGGCATCTGAGCAGAGTGATCAACTAGTCATTCAAGCGATGAGTTCGCTAGACGATGTTGAGAAGGCACAAAATTTAATGAGTGCACGTCTTCGTGAGTGGTATGGGTTGCATTTTCCAGAAGCAGCTCAAGCAATTGAAAATGCACCAAGGTTAGCCCGTTTAGTTACGCAAGCCGGTCACCGTAACAGAATCGCAGAAATACCAGAGTTCATTCAGCTGCTTTCAGAAACTTCAGTAAAACCTGATACACTTTCACATTCAATGGGGGCAGAGATTTCTAATCAGGATATGAAGATGATACAGGCTCTAGCCCAACAGTATCTTGACCTCCAAACATTTCGAGAGCAATTAGAGAACTATCTTGATGAAATGATGCAAGAGATAGCACCCAATATTCGAGGATTAATTGGTTCGGTAATCGGGGCAAGATTCATCGCATTGACAGGAGGAATAGAAAAACTCGCACGTCTTCCATCAAGTACCATTCAAGTTCTTGGTGCCGAACAAGCCCTCTTCCGCGCCTTAAAAACCGGGGCAAGGCCACCCAAACATGGTATAATTTTCCAGCATACCCTCGTTCACTCAGCAGCTTGGTGGCAACGGGGTAAAATTGCCAGAATATTAGCCGGCAAACTTGCAATTGCTGCACGTATTGATTTATTCTCAGGGGAGTACGTGGCAGATGAATTGAAAAAGAATGTTCTTACTCGAATTGCAGAAGTAAAACGAAAGTATCCTAACGCCCCTAGAACTCCATCATCTTCCAAAGTGGATAAAGGTCCACCACGACGAAGACAGAAGAAGCGGAGTAAAACACCATCATACAAAAGAAAACAACCCAAAGGGCGGAGGCAAAAATAATGGTAGAAATTCAAAAAGACGCTAAACGGTCAGGGCTCTATTGGGTTCAACTAGATGAGGGAACAACTCGCCCAGCAACCAAAAATCTTGCCAAAGGGCTATCCGTTTATGGAGAGAAACTTGTAACTGAAAAGAAAGAAGAGTTCCGCATATGGGACCCATATCGAAGTAAGCTATCAGCCGCATTGGTTCGAGGATTAAATGCTTTTGCCTTCAAAGAGAGCAGTTCTGTTCTCTATTTAGGTGCCTCGTCCGGTACCACTGCAAGCCATGTATCTGATCTCATTGATCTGACTGGAATTGTGTATTGTGTAGAATTTGCTCCGCGCGTGATGCGCGACTTAATTCGAATTAGCACAAGTCGACAAAATATGATACCATTATTAGCCGATGCCCGAACTCCGGATTCGTATAATCAAGTCCCTCAATTGGTAGATATATTATATCAAGACGTTGCCCAACCTAACCAAGCAAAGATCCTTGTTCAAAATGCTAAGCGGTACCTCCGCACCGGGGGAACAGCGTATCTTGCTATAAAAGCCCGAAGTATTGATGTTACTGCGAAACCATCACGAATATTTGAACGAGAAGTGAAAACATTGATGCAATCAGGATTCACAATTGTTGATCGAATTTCTCTGAATCCTTTTTCTGCAGATCATGTATTCATTAGTGCCATATTTGGTGAAGGCTAGCGATGAAAAAGTATTCAGGGTTTCTCTCAGGTCTCGAACGCGAAATCGCGCAACTAAATGATCACATGCCACAAACAAAAAAGTCACTTGCTCAACTTCTTAGTGAGGCGTCACCAGCTTTTATAACACGTGATAATAACCAAAGTGCCATCAAGCGAAGCGAACTCGAATTTCTTGCGAAAACCATTCCCCAAAAATATCATAATCAGATTATGCTCCCCTTTACCATTCTACGCCGAACATCCCTTGGACCAGGAGCACATACAATTGGTGGATCTAATCTTGAACAGTTCACTATCCTTCGCATTCTAGAAAAAATAAAAGATTCATATGAATTTTGGCAGAAGACCCCGCTTCCCAAAATAATATATTCGCCCGAAGTTGCTCTCTTAAGACAGAAACTTCCTACAACATCGGCAATAGGATTTGGCACCTAATATGTTATCGAAGCAAAAATATCTGGATAATGTCCGTGATGTTCTAGACTCAAGTGCACGAGAACATGCGACTACATTTGATAACGACTATTGCTTCGATAGCATTGTTCATGAGGGCTTTGCAAAAATTGCCATAAAAGTGAGTCTCACCATCGATGATGTTGAACCGCCTACTCGTGCTGAACTGAGTAGAATTTGCCCATTTTTACGCTGCACACCGCTGATCATCGGAGAGCGAACCCGAAAACGGCCACTTCAAGATGGAGTAGTTCACACACGGGGTTCGATTTCGGCAATCACATTAGGAACCCTACGACGAATGTTAGAAGATAAAAAATTCCCACTCATTGTGGCAAAGAAGGGCGGAATCTATGTCGTGGTGAATGGAGCGAAATTAAAAAAGGCCCGAGAAGCGCTTAATTTTTCGCGCGGTGACATTGCTAATGAATTAGGACTTTCACGCCGTGCCATATACGAATATGAACGCGGTAGTATGAGTCCTACAATTGATGTTGCAATTCAACTTGAACAGCTCCTTGAGACCCAGTTAATAGAACCACTTAACCTGCTAGAACAAGATGCCACACCATCTATTCAAGATACTAGTAGAGAAGCAGCTGAAACCCCTACTCAACTAGCCAGAAAGGCTTCGGAAGTATTCTTTCGCTTGGGTTTCGATTCCACGATTACCCATGATACCCCCTTTGACATGCTGACAGCCCTACAACATCAAGTAATTCTAAGCTACCTAAAACAACGCCTTGAGCGATTGGATATAGACCGCCTCCTTTTTCTCGCTGAACTTGCTGATGTTCTTAATGAAGAGCCAGCAATAATCTCATCTGAAAAAGCCAAAGAGGAAGCAATAGGGGGCATTCCAGTCATTTATCTAAAAGAATTGTTGGAAATTAAAACCCCCAAGGAGTTCATCCAATTAATCCGCAGCCGTCGAGGCGCTTGATGTGTACGAAGCCCATCAAGAAGGCGAAATCAAATTTTATCGTCCTCCCTTACAAAAAGTTCCAACTACTAATATGCAGGTTTTTTTCAATCCTCAATCGGAGCTGAATAGAGACGCAACTATTGTTGCACTCCAAGTCTTTCTAAAACGACACCGAAAATCAAAAGTCCGAGTATGCACCCCTCTTGCCGGAACAGGAGTTCGCCCCATTCGAATAGCAAAAGAAGTTACAGGAATAACAAAAATCATAGCAGGAGATGTAAACCCACATGCGGTGGAACTCATCGAACGAAATCGCAACATGAATGATGTCTCAGAGATTATCGAAGTTCATCATAGCGATGCAAATAAATTATTAACCCAATTTTCTTCATTCCGGGATCGCTTTGATGTGATTGACATCGATCCTTTTGGGTCTCCTCGCGAATTTTTCAGTTCAGCAATAGGTGCATTAAAACCCCATTCCTTACTATGCCTTACTGCCACGGACATGCCCGTCTTAATTGGAATTCGCCATCGAACATGTGTAAAACGATATGCCGCAAAGCCTCTCAAAACCGAATATGCCCATGAGCTGGCTCTCCGTATCTTAATAGGAAGTATTGTCCGAGAAGCCGCATCCCAGAATCTGGGATTAACACCTTTACTCTCATTTTCAATTGACCATTATATCCGTGTATTTTGTGAGGTAAGAGAAGGTGATGAAAACACCTGGACTTCGGTTTCTCAAATTGGATTTCTCACAGCATGTAGGAAATGTAACCATCGCGAAATGAATCAAGGTCTTATCCCAATTCGTTTAATTTGTTCAAAATGTCAATCCTCAAAAATTCAATATGCAGGCCCAATGTGGATTGGGAAATTAGGTGAAAAGGCGTTTATCAAAGAAGTAATCCAAGAAATGGAACGCCACCCCTTGGGAACCAAACGGCGTTTATCATCACTCTTGCTTACCCTTAAAGAAGAAATTGATGGCCCACCAACCTACTTTGATCTTCATCAATTAGCTGATCGGCTAAACATCCCAATTCCACCCTTTCGTGCTATTATTTCCAGACTTCATGAAACTGGTGACTTCGCTTCCCGAACACATTTTTCTCCTCATGCTATCAGAACGACTGTTGATGAACACACACTTAGTCAACTACTCTTAGAGCTCAGTGTGGAGGGGTGAATTGGTGAGCAAGTGGAAAAAGAGCGAGGTCTTTCGTAAAAAGGCACGGGAAGCAGGTTATCGATCTCGTGCAGCGTTTAAGCTAAAAGAAATCGATGACCGGTTTCAAATTTTTAAACACGCAACTCGAATTGTAGATCTTTGTAGCGCACCTGGGTCATGGTTACAGATAATTAGGGAACGCTGTGATTTCGAGGAAGCTCGAATTGTCGGAATTGATATCGCGTACATAAAACCAATTCAGGGAGTGAAAATATTTCAAAAATCCATTGAGGATCCCCTGGTGGTTTCAGATATTCTAGAATTTTTCGGACAACCAGCTCAATTAGTACTGAGTGATTGTTCCCCTAAATTAACAGGAAATAAATTGGTTGATCGGGAACGGCAACTATGGCAGGCTAAGTTGAGCCTACAATTAGCGTTACAATTACTGGGCAAAACCGGACATTTCATAACAAAATTCTTTCAATCAGGCGAATTTCAAGTCTTCATCACTGAGGTGAAAAAACATTTCAATTCAGTGAAAACCTTCAAACCTACCTCTTCGTTTAAACGAAGCCCTGAGATGTATTTAATAGCAAAAGGATTTCGGGGAGTAATGCGCCAAGCTAATCAGTCCGATTCTTAATCCAGCAGTTCAGCTTGTCACAGTTCAAAGGACTAATAGGTTGACCGGTTCCACATTGCTCTATATCTTGACAAATAAAACATGGACACCCCTGAAGAGTATCCCATTCACCTTCATCATGATCTAGCCAAACCACACGAATTACGGGTTTTCCATCTTGCTGCTCTTCAATTTTTTTCACATGCCCTTCGGCAGTCAATGAATCAATAACCTTGAGAAGAGAAGTTTCGACTTTACCTATTTGCTGCGCTAACTCGGCAAGAAGAATGCCTTGCTGTCCAGCCTCCTTAATGAGCGCAACAGTATTGGATTCCATGTCATCATCTAAAATGCAGCTCTACAAAATAAAAAACCTTCCAAATCACAACGAAAAATAGAAGAAAAAGGGCGACAAAATCGCCCTATGAATTACCCGTTAAAGAGGAACCTCAAGGTCTAGTTTCTCAACCAGTTCTTTGTAACGATTACGAACAGTAACCTCTGTGACTCGGGCAACCGCAGCAACTTCCCTTTGTGTGCGACGCGAGTTTGCGAGTACACTAGCAACATAGATAGCAGCTGCTGCAACACCAGTAGGTCCTCGGCCACTTGTCAACCCTTTATTGGCAGCCATTTTTAAGATTTGAATCGATTGGGCTTGGACTTCTCCAAGAAGCTTTAGTTCACTGATAAAGCGCGGAACGTAATCAATAGGTGATGTTGGTGGAATTGAAAGGCGAAGTTCTCGAGCAATAAATCGGTAACTTCGGCCAATTTCTTTCTTGCCAACACGAGAGACCTCAGCAACTTCATCGAGGGTTCGCGGTATGCGCGATTGGCGACAAGCGGCATAGAGTGCCGCCGCAGCCACCCCTTCGATGGAACGACCGCGGATTAATCGTTGTTCGACTGCTCTACGATAAAGCATGGCAGCAATTTCCCGAACATTCCTTGGAAGTCCGAGGCTTGATGCCATACGATCAAGTTCGGAGAGCGCGTATGCCAGATTTCGCTCAGTAGCATCCGAAACTCTGATTCGCCGTTGCCATTTTCGTAGTCTATAGATTTGAGCCCGACGTTTTGGTGCTAAATCTTTACCATAACTATCACGATTACGCCAGTCTATCATGGTAGAAAGACCTTTGTCGTGGATTGTAAAGGTAAGAGGGGCACCAACACGTGAACGTTTGTCACGCTGATCTTGATCGAAAGCCCGCCATTCAGGACCTTCATCAATAATGCGATCTGTTAGAACTAAGCCGCAATTCATGCAGATGATTTCGGCTCTCGAGTAGTCCTTAACAAGACGGGTAGTACCACAATCAGGACAATGTGCGAGCGCAGTAGTACTTACTTCTTTCGTCGTTTCCTTACGCCTCCTTTTGGAGCCTTCTTCAGGAAGAGAGTTGTCCCAGGAGGCACTACAGCGTCGGTTATTGTTGCTTCAGGTTTTATAGCAACAAACGGTTGAATAGTTGGTCCAAAGATATCAATCACTCTCCCAATTAGTGTAGAGCGAGAAGAGAATATGTACGCGCCTAGTCGTATTGCTTTATTTAGGCGCGCAATGACATTCCCTTGCGCAGAAATGTGTAGAACTTCACCAATTCCTTGCAGCAGATCGACTCCTGGGAAGGTCAGAATTGGGTCTTGTGGGGAATAGAAGGGGAGAAGCGGACCGTCACTTAAAAACGTTTGCTTGCTTTTCTGCGTTAGAAGGTTGTCTTATGTAACCTTATATTTGGAAGGTATCCTAAATGAGTAGAGCTTCATACAATTATCTAAATCTTTACAATTAAGAATCATTACTTCATTTTTGCGGCTTTCAAGGAGATCATTATTTTAGCTAATTCCTTTAGAAGCTTAGTCTTAGATTTATTATTAGGCTTTTTGATTAGAACGAGCCCCGATGTACTCCACCAACTGGCAGGATAACGCGCCTCCTTCTCAATGGTAAATTGAAGTCCTAGTCGTTGAGCTGCAGAAGCAATAGTGGTTGCATCAACACTGGGTAAGGCTAGTTTTTTTGGAACACGCCGTCCTGACTGACGACTTCGGTGGGCTTCAAAATATGCAGGATAGATATAATAATAACCGGATTTTCGCAGTCTCAACAACTTCCTTCACGCCGAGTCCAAGCAAAAAAAGTTTGCCTAGGTTGAAAGGTAGCAAGTTTGAAAAAGCCACATTGAAATGAGAAGAAGTGTAATGCACGAATTCTCCACGGCGGTCAATATTATTGAAGCCGTTAAAAAGGTAGCACAAAGTCATGGTGTAACCCGAGTTTCAGAAATCACCCTTCAAATTGGTAAACTCTCAATGCTCAATCATGACCAATTACTATTTGGTTTAGAAATTGCAGCCAAAAACTCAGTTGCGGAAGGAGCCCGAATCACCATTGAGCCATTATCTACAAAGATTCGCTGCCGACAATGTAGTACTGAAGCAGAAGTTACCCAAGAGGGCTCACTCTATGAGATACTCTCCTCATTGACCTGCCCCAAGTGTGGAGTTCGAGATGTAGAAGTTATTCAAGGCCGAGAATGTGTTGTAAAAGACATTAAAGCAGTAGTAGAAGAGGCAAAAAGCTAGGTATACTTGCTATTCAATTTTTGTGGCATCAATAACGCCATGTTGCCCTGGACGACTTGTAACTACAGCTTTCCCTTTTTCTGTTTCAATTAGGGCACCTTTAGTAATAATTCCCCGGCGATCAAAATCAACATTGGCCGGATTTTCTAAAACCTGAATAATTTTAACTTTTTCTGATTGCCCCGTTTCTTTATCAGTGAGATTGGCATAAGAAATAGCTAATAGACGAGGTTTAAAATTCCCTCCTAGCGAAGACTTTCTTCGAAGCTTCTTGTCACCCAAAATGGTTTCGGTGGCTTGGCTACCTCGCTCGTATTTACGGTGTTTACGAGCAATACGACGACGTGCACCACTGGGATAACGTTTTGATTTGCCCTGCCAGAGTGGCATCTTATTAACCTCGGATTTGTGACGAGACCTCAATAGTGAGCTATAAAGATTTCGCCATATCCGATAATACCAAAGAACTTTATTCTTCTTAGATTTGAGAAATTACATAGCAAATCTAAATGTGATTACCTTGCCCGAGGATTATTCCGTTGTTAAACTGGCTCATGGTGCTGGCGGACGTGCCATGGCTCAGTTCTTAAAGGATGTCATATTTCCCCATTTCAAACTAAACCGTTTTCAAAAAGGAATAGGATTACCAGAATCGGATGATGGAGCCACCCTACCCTTAGAAGGGTTTGACATCATTGTATCAACTGATAGTCATACAGTTACTCCAATTTTCTTTCCAGGGGGTGATATTGGGAGACTAGCAGCAGCAGGAACAATTAATGATGTCGCAATGATGGGAGGACAGCCGCTTGCCATTACTAGTGCCCTAGTAATTGAAGAGGGGTTCCCAATTGAGGACCTCAAACGTATCCTTGAATCATTAGCTTCAACCGCGGCCGAAGATAATGTAGCAGTTATAGCAGGTGACACAAAGGTCATGCCTAAAGGTCACCTTGACCAAATCATAATCTCTACAACGGGAATTGGAATACTAGAAAAAGGGAGAATTATCACCGACAGTAATGTTGGAATTGGTGATAAAATAATTATGACCGGTACAATTGGAGACCATGGAATTGCACTATTAGCCAAAAGAGAGGGGCTTTCTTTTGAAACTGATTTAATCTCAGACGTTGCCCCCTTATGGTCTGTTATCAAACCGGCTTTAGAAATTGGTGGAATTCATGCCATGAAAGATCCTACGCGTGGAGGTCTCTCAGCAGCTTTGAATGAATTTGCTACGAAATCGCAGGTTGGTATGTGGCTGGAAGAGAAAAAGCTTCCATTTCGTCGAGAAGTATTAGCAGCAAGCCAAATGCTGGGACTAGATCCTTTGCAAGTAACTTGCGAAGGAAAGGCACTCATAGCAGTGGATGCAGAGAAAGCTGAAGCTACATTAAAGGCAATTCACCAAACTAAGTATGGAAAAGACGCCCAGATTATCGGAGAAGTTACCAAAGAGAACCCAGGAGTGGTCATCTTAAAAACAGAAGTCGGTGGTTCCCGAGTGATTCAATACCCATGGGCGGAAGCGATTCCAAGAGTTTGTTAACCAAGAATTAATTCGATGTATCACTAGACTAGTTCAGATGCGGTTTCTTCAAATATTCTGTTGATACGTTGACCAAGATCAGGCGCACATAGCGCGGCAGGCAGAGGTTTAGTGAGTTTATCACTATATTTTGTAAGAAAGAGCTGGGCAATATGCTTAGCAATTTTTTCAAGAATCAGGGGATTGAAATTTTTTGCACTACAAATTACTAGAAGCCCACCATGTAATGAATAGAATGAATAACGACAGGGTCCGGTTGTAATTGTTTCTAACTGTCCTGTTGTTACCTCTTTGGCAAAGAGAGAAAGAGCAATGAAGAACCCGCCAAGAATCGCTGGATCAGGATAATTATCATATGCATCATAAATTCGATAGAAGAACGGACAACCAGATTCGCGAAGAATGAAAAGAGAGTAAAGACCATCAGGAGGGGCTTGTTGGGGTGCCTCGTTTCGATTCCGAGAGCGTATGAGTGAAGAATGAGTTATACGTACCACGCTGGAAGCCTCAGTTATTAATTCACTTCTCTTTGGTTCATAGCAGCAAATATAAACTACAAAATGCAGCTCGATGCCTTGAGAGAAACTTCCAACGAAAAATTATATCAACAGCTAAAGATCTTCTGAGGCGGTAGCTAATTCAGATTGTTCAATTCGAATTTGGCGAATCATCCGACGAAGCTGCACTTTGAGTTTGCCAATCTCGTTGTCAAAGCCAAAATAGTCTGCGAACATCTCTGTAGTAACCAGTTCCTTTGTTCGCCCCACGGGCGTTGCTTCAATAAATCCGTGGGATTCTAAAGTTTTGATATGCTTGTAACTATGAGAACCCCGATAAATGACAACATTTGACTGGAGAATTGGTTGTGATAACGCTATGTAAATCAAGGTCTTTAATTCACCCAAAGAAAGAAGCCCCTCTGGAGCCAATTCGCCTACTTGCGCACTTAACTCTGGGTCGAGCTGGAGAACGAAGCGTTGACGTGGAAGCCGAATAATTTCCAGCGCACTAGTGCGCTTTTTGTACTCTTCAATTAGGTGTTGAATAATTTCTCGCACACGTTTTAATGTGCTAATTTCGGTGGCTTTCTGGATTTCATTTATAGAGAGAGGGCGTCCAGAAATATAGAGTGCGGCTTCTACTAACCGTGTCTCCTCATCCACCCACGATACGCTCCTCATTGGGGGATTCATACACACTTATCATTATGTCGCCAAATTCCTGTTCTTGGTCGATGCTAACTTTATTCTCACTCATAAGAAAAAGAAGACTTAGAAAAACTCGAATGATTTCAATATGTGACATACCCTTAACGAATTCAAAAAAGGAGATTGGTGTCCCATCGTTGTTTGCATCAAGTAATTGAGAGTAGAGTTGTTTCATTGCTTTTGTTAATTCTACATAGGAAACATCGAGTTGAGGAATAAGAAGCGGTGTGATTTCCGATTTGTTTCGAAAGCGCGAAGCCCGTTTTGGAGGATAGACTAATTCTCGAAGAGCTTCTAGAAATTCAGCAGAAGAGGTAGGTCGAACATTTTTCCGAAAAGGAGGTCGGATTGGAGGAAGAAATATTTCTTCTTCAATAGCACGAATAATCTCTTCTTCCTCACGCCCAAATTCAAGTAAATACTCAGTTTTTAATCTAAGAAGGATGGCTGCAGAAAGAAGAGCACGCCCGCAAATTCGAAAGTCAATGTATTCTGCAGTGAGCAAGCGTCCAATGAACCCATTGACCAGCTCGGCTAAATCAAGTTCCCACGGACTAATCTTTTGTAACTCAAGGATGTCCGTAAGGACCCGCCAAGGTTGATGGAACCAGAAGGGTTCAGACCTACTTTCAGTCAATATTCAGTCGTTCTCCCATACACGATTTTGATTCACAGTTTTGTAGTATTTGGTAAATGCATCCTAAATAAACTGATGTATTATCCGTCTTTTGCTAAGTTTTGGCCATTCCATCGATTAGTAAGAGTCCTTCTTCAAATTTTACCGAGAACACCTTGGATACACCATCCGCCATGGCTACACCTAACAAAGTGTGAGCTCGACGGATTGTAATTTCATTATGTGAGATTATTAAGATTTGCGAGTTTTCGGATAGACTTTCTATGAGCTTTGCAACTCGTTCGGCATTGTTTGGATCGAGCGCCTCATCAATTTCATCCAAAAAGTAAAAGGGAGCAGGTTGGTGAAGTTGCAATGCAAACATAAATGTTAATGCAGTAAGTGCCTTTTCACCCCCGGAAAGGGCGTCAAGATATTGAATCCGTTTCCCAGCAGGGCGAACCTTCATTCGAATTCCGCCAAGAAATGGGTTCTCTGGATTTTCTAACTCGAGTTGCCCATCACCATGGGTGAGCTGTTGGTAAATATCAGAAAAGTTATGAGATATGCTTGTAAATGCGGCCATAAATACGCGGAATTTTTCTTCTTCAGCTCTTCGCATCGCGTCAAGAATTGCTTCGCGTTCTTCGTGAATACGCCGCTCCTTTTCCAAGATTTCATCAAACGCATGCCGAATTTCTTCAAATCTCTCGACGGCTTTCTGGTTAATAAGCCCCAGTTTTTCTCGTTCTTCGTGTAACGTCGTGATTTGTCTTCTAAGACTGTTAGCAAGGGCAGGGTCGATTGGAAGATCGGGTGGCTCTAACCCCACAACTTTTTCTTTTTGAGTGGCGTATCGCTCTTCCCAATTTTCAATTCGTCCTTCTACTTTTGAATGATTTATTTTTTCCTCGTTTATTTTCTCGAATAACTCATCAATGGTATCATTCAATTGACGTTCTTCCGATTCATTCGTACCAATTTGTGCTTCCAAAGCACGAATATTCGCTTCTAAATCGCTGATCTGCTTTTCCAGGGTTGCTAATTGCGTTTGATTTCGATTGATTTCTTTCTCATTAGCCGTACGGTCTTTTTCTGCTTGTTCAAGCTCTCGCTTCGCATTGACTAAATCGCTAGTTATGCGTTTCAACTCAAGTTTTGAATGGCGTGCTTCACTGACTTTTTCGGTTAGCCGAAGCTGTGTATCCCTAAGCTGTGTTTCTAAATCGTCCAGTTGGCTTCTAAGTCCCATTAAATTAGGGTCAAGACTGCTTCGTTCAAGGTCAGAAAGGTTTTGCTGTAATGTTTCTCGTTGTTGATGAAGATTAGTAATTTCCGATTGAGAGGTCAGTAATTTCGCCTCTAAGGTTTCTTTTGACTTCTCATCACCCTTAAACGATTCATGCAATTTTGTTATGCTGGTCTTGAAAACGTTTAGTGACTCTTCCTGCTCAACCACAATTTCAGCTGCTTGGTTCGTTTGAATTTGCAGTTTCTCCACGATTTTTTGTTTTTCACGAATTTGATTTTCAAGCTGATTTAATTTCTGATGGTATTCACTATACTCAGCTTCGGCTTTAGTTTGTAATGTCCGTAATTCCTTGAGTTTCTTTTGCAGCTCAGGTATCCGTGTCTCCTCTTCAAGAGTTAATGATGCGATGCCCTTGTAATAGCCTCCAGTTAATGTACGGTTAGGTTCTACCACGTCTCCATCGATAGTGATCTTTCGTATGAAAGGCATTTGGATGTTGCGTGCAACAGTAAGGTCTTTGACAATTAGCGTGCGACCAAAAACATATTCAAAGGCTGGTCGGA
This sequence comes from Candidatus Thorarchaeota archaeon, assembly GCA_048882025.1. Lineage (GTDB taxonomy): Archaea > Asgardarchaeota > Hermodarchaeia > Hermodarchaeales > Hermodarchaeaceae > Hermodarchaeum. The sequence goes on from JBHLSA010000011.1 coordinate 13,227, forward strand.
ACTGCTCATCAAATTTAAGCAATTCAATAGCATTTCCCACCACCCCTTTTTCATCGTCTTTGTAAGTGAATGGATCCGTTTTGATTGAGTTAAGAGGGATAAATGTCGCACGTCCCACACGACTCTTTTTCAGATGCTCAATACATTTTGTTGCTGTATCTTCATTATCCACGACGATGTAATCTAATCGGCCGCCTCCAGCTACTTCAAGAGCAGTGGCATATTTTGTCGAGGTTTGACCCAAGCTTCCTAGTGTTCCATGAACCCCAGTAATATTATTCTCTTTCACATATTTGAGAACGGCATCATTGGCTGCTTTCCGAGTTAACCCATATTTTTTGAACTCACGAATTGTTTTTAGCCGGGTTTGAGCTTCAAGGAGTTCTTCTTTTGATGTTTGAATTAGTTGCACCAATTCATCTTGTTTAGTTTTCTTTTTAAGAACCGAATTTTGCATTGCTTGTTTTTGTTCTTCAAGGTTGGAAAGCTCTGATGCAACAAGTTGTAATTCTTTTTCGAAGTTGTGATGTTCTGTTTTCGCTTCCAATAGGGCACGTTCTTGTTCAGGTAGAAGTCCGTAACTTTCGTCAATTTGTTGCTTCAGTTCATTAATTCTTTGAGTGGTAACACGAATCATGGCAGAGGTTTCGCCTAACTCACCTTTCTTTGACTCAATAGTTCCGGTTAATTTGAGAATGTCATCTCGTAAAGAAAGGTATTCCGTATCAGGGGCCGATGTTTGTTCTGAAAGTTCAGAAAGGCGGGTTCGGATTGGAGATGCTTTTTCACTGAGTGACGATTCTTCAGTTTTTAATCGATCAATCTCTTCTTCGAATTCCGAATAGGCAGTATTCGCCTCGGCTTCTTGCGATTCAAGATGAGCAACTGAGGCTGTAAGAATTTCTGTTTGGCGACTAATTTTTTCAAAGTTTACTTGTAATCCTTTGAGAATTTCACCAACGCGGGTTGATTCAATTTCCTTTTGGTGTAGCTTTTGGTCTAAGGCTTTGATTTCTTCCTGCTCTGTTTGAATGTTTTGTGCAAGTTCGTGCTTCCTATCCTTTGCCTGTTGTCGCTGGAGCTCGTATTCTGTGATTTTTGTTGTATAGCCTAAGGCCTCTTCTTTAAGAACGTTTAATCGTTGTTCAACCCTAGCAAGTTCTGCGAAGGCTAAATCCCGTTCAATCTGCGTTAACTGATCTGTTATTTCCCGCCATCTAAGCGCATCTGTGCGGTCTTTTTCTAATCGGGAGTATTCTTGGCGTATTTCCTCAGTGCGCATCTGAACCATTTTCAGGTTTTGATCAACTTTTACAAGCTCGCTTTCGATTTGTTGTTTTTTCTCATCAAAGACGGAAATACCTGCCACGCCTTCTACAATCTGCCGAATTTCACTAGATGACATGCTAATGACATTAGCTAGTTCGTTTTGCATCACAATATTATGTCCTTCAGGGTGGAGACCGGCAACGGCGATGGTATCTATCATTTCTGTTCGGGTTACCCGTTTACCACTTATTCGATACGCACTAATTCCGCTTTCATCAACTTCACGACTAATCGTTACTTCCTGTGCATCGATGGGGAAATGGCGATCTGAGTTATCAAAGACTAAGTTAACGCGGGATAATTTTGCTGGAGTGGTTCCTGTTCCACCATTAAATATCAATGATGCGAAGTTCTCAGCACGTAATGATTTACTGCTTAATCGCCCTAAAACAAAACAGACAGCATCAAGAATATTACTTTTCCCACATCCATTTTCCCCGACAATTGCGGTGAAGCCCTTGCCTAAATTGATGGTAGTCTTTCGTGGGCTGAAGCTTTTGAACCCTTGAATTGTTAATTGCTTAAGGTAAGCCACAAGAACAACGCCTATTCAATTGTTTTTATACTTTGGTCAGACCTTGCAACGATTGGAATTACACATACAAAAAGGTCACGAACTTACTTTATGTTTAAAAAGAACCGAGTGAAGTGCTACTTTAGCGTGCAATTTTCGTTTTTCAGTCCTTACCGATTTTTTCTAAACCAGATCTTAGGCTTCTTATTATAAGTCCAAGGCTAGGAGCAGCATCCTTCCCTGCGATTGCTACAATCAGCGTCTTTGAAGCGGTTACCCCCACTGTATAACCCTTCTCATTTTCAAGATACAATGCATAGGTAGCCCCCTGGTCAACGGATTTGCTTACGCCCTTCGTTTCTTTCAAAAGTGTAACAATACTAGTTATGATTGCGTTATGATCCATATCCCGTAATGTTTGTCCAGCAACCACCTTTCCTGTACTCGAAGCTGCAATGATTCCCTCAAGTTCAGGGATAGTGTCCATGATTTCCGCGAGAATGAGTTCAACTTCTTTCTTTCCAAGCATAAAAGCCACACCCATCGCCAAGGGACTCGGCAATAGTTGTTGCGATGAGAAGGATTTGGTGTTTGTGTTTAAAAACTGTACGCCGTAAAGCCATTAGCAGTAGATTTTTTCAATAAGTCTGCGTAAACACACACTAAGAGGGAACTTTTATAACTTCCATAAGAGACCAACTAGTCAGTGGCTAGAGAGCGTGGAGTACAATGATTGGCGGAAAAGCATTAAAAGACTCACTAAAACGCCTTGGTGCTCATGAAGGAGTACGTGGCGTAATCATTACAAACATGGAAGGCCTACCAATCAGCTCCAATCTTAACGCAGAAAAAACTGAAGTTATATCAGCACTTGTTACATCACTTGTAGGTAAAGCTAAGCGTGTTGTCGATGAACTCGGTGAAGGCGGCATGAACTTCCTGACTATCTCAACACCTCAAGGTGAAGTCATGGTCGCGCCTGAAGAAGACTATATCCTGATCGTCTTACGAGGATAAACCCCCTCGATATCTCTTCAACTCTAAGAAACCAAAATCTGTTGAACACCACGTTCTTCCACACAAGAATTAAAAGCTACCTCCCGAACGTAAAGCTCTGCAGACCTATGGAAAGGGATGAACCGTGTCCATAACCGTACGACAATTTGATGAGATCCTCTCCGACGTCATCAAAAGCGAACCTGGTATCAAGAAAACAATCCTTGTCGACAGAACTGGACTGACAATAGCTCATGTTTCGAAGTTCTCTTACTATCCAGTTGATGTGGATGGTATTGGCGCGATTGCGAGTGCTGTGTTTTGTGCCAGTGAAGAGCAAGGAAAGAGCCTGGATGTTGGCGATTTAACGATTGTCACATCAGAATTTGGTGACGGAAAAATTTTCGCTGCTGGCGCTGGCAAAGGTGTGTTATGTGTTATTACCGATAAGGAAGTAAATATTGGTATGATACGGCTCACTATGATGAAAGCAGCTGCGGAGCTTGCGAAAGTCTTAGATGAATTTATGGCAGAAAAACCAGCTGTAGCTGCTGGTAAGACAGATGCCGAGAGGGAGGAGCTTAAAGCCGCACTGGGAGAGCTTGAGAAGGGTTAGCGGGGACGGGATCAAAGCAACGCGAATAAGGAAGGAGCCGTCCTACTTTGAAGAAAGACACACAGGGAAGAATACATTTCAAAATCGTCTTCTGGGGACCCTCGTTATCTGGGAAAACAACTGCACTTCGTTGGATTTACGATAATGTCGAGGGACTAAATAAGGGTGGATTTACTTCAGTGGCTGATCACACAGGTCGAACCCTCTTTTTTGATTACACGCCAATGCAAGCAACAGCTCAGGTCGTTTTTGATGTATATACTGTGGCAGGTCAACGTCGCCATAGAGGACAACGGAAGGTCATTCTTAGTGGTGTTGATGGCATTATTTTTGTCGCTGATTCTTCCCCTGATCAAATGGAAGCCAATATCGAAAGCATGTCTGAATTACGCTCTTTCGTCAGTGAAGAGCTTGGACATTCAATCAGTCTCGTAGTTATGTTAAATAAACAGGATTTATCCAATGCAATGGAAAAACAGGTTATGCTAGCAAAATTAGGACTGGGAAATGCACCCAACTTTACCACATGTGCCTTAACTGGCGAAAACGTAAAACGTTCGTTCCGACAGGTTACTCGCGATATCTTGATGTACCATTTGTACCCAAAGACATCTGCAAAAGCTTCTGCGAGCTAGATCAAAAGTGATGATCCCTAGTTCCCCAGAAATTGAAAAAATCTTACAAAGCCTTACAGAATCGGTTGATGAAATAGAAGCAGCAATTGTTGTTGGAGTTGACGGCCTGCCCATTGCAGCAAACTTACCTGAAGAATTTGATGAAACGCTATTATCTGCAATGAGTGCGGCTCTACTAACAGTTGGTGAACGGGCGGCGTCAGATTTGGGAAAAGGAGCTCTTCAACAAGTCTTCGCACAAGGAGGATCTGGAGCGGTCATCATGGTTGCTGCTGGACCAGATTCAGTTTTAATGGTGAGTACAAATACTTCATCAATGGCCGGACTTGGATTAGTTTTTATTAATATGGAAAGGGCTGCAAAGAAAATCGCTAAGAAATTAAGTCGATGATTAATTAAAAATCTCATTAAACGAAAGGTTAAATAACGCGAGCTTTTGCCCCTACATAGGGACTTGACAGTGGCAAACAAAATTGGTCCAATTTATCATCTGTATTCATGGTATCTTTGGCGCCAAATAAGAGACCAGCAAATGCCTAATCATATTGGAATCATTTTAGATGGGAACAGGCGATTTGCCAAACAAATTAATCAAGATTCCAGTTTCGGTCATTCAATAGGAGCTAAAAGAGTCGACGAAGTTCTTGACTGGTGTTTTGATGCTGGAATTAAAGTAGTAACAATTTACGTATTTTCAACTGAGAATTTTTCTAGAAAAAAGGATGAAGTCCAGCATATCCTGACTTTAGCGCAAAAGCGTTTTGAGACGGTGGCTCGTTCTGAAGTCGTTCACCGGCACAAAGTGAGAGTCCGCGCCATCGGACAGCTTTCTTTGCTCCCCCCTCAACTATTAGCGGCCATTCAAGAGGCGGAACAAGTCACAGCGGACTATGAGAATTTTCAACTTAATGTGGCAATTGGTTATGGTGGACGTACAGAAATTGTAGATGCCGTTAAAAGAATAGCAAAAAAGGTCAAAAAGGGAGAATTAGATCCGTCAAAAATTTCAGATGAAATAATTGAACAACATCTCTATACTGCAGGAACCGCAGATCCCGAACTGATTATCCGAACGTCTGGCGAAGAACGACTTTCAGGATTCTTATTATGGCAATCCGCTTACTCTGAACTATACTTTGCCGATGTATATTGGCCAGATATTCGAAAAATTGATTTTTGGCGTGCGATACGTACCTATCAGCAAAGAGAACGAAGATTTGGAAATTAGGAGGGGACTAGAATCCGAAGAAAAAAGGGTAAAGCTATTGCGTTATTAATCGATAGCAGTACTACAAAGCCACTCTCTGATATTCTCACTAAAATCCGTCCATGCGTAGAACCACTCGGAGATATCAAAGTAGCGAAAATTATCCTGCTACAAAAACAGGCCATCGAAATCTCAAATGAAATTTCGCAAGAAGGTTTTATTCCAGTAATTGTCCACGATGATATTGACATCTTTTTTACTATTGAAGCAATGGAACAAACCTATAATGATAAAATCGAAATTTTAGTACTATCAACTAAAAATGAGAACCTATTACCACTTTTTGGTCGAGCAAGGGAACTTGGAAAAGAAGTTGTATTATTACAGAATGCGGATAACTTGAACAAGGGATTAAGACACGTCGCGGACATGGTATTGTCTATTTAGAAGGAACAGCTTATAATAATCCGCGTTGCATTAGAAGAGAAAATTCTTCCATTGTTAGCCTTTCCCCGCGTTTGAACTTTTCTAAAGCATGTGATGTTTTTTCTTCAAGGCGTTCTTCCATTGCTTGTAATTTTTCAACACGTCTACGCACACGGACTTCTCCCAGTTCCTTTCGAAGCCGGCCATTTTCTTGTTTAGCTTCAATATAACGTCGATGTGTTTCATCTGCTTCTCGTCGAGTCTCTAAATATTGGCGATGAGCTTCATCAGCACGTTTTCGAAGAGCATCAACTTCAGCATAGGCGTCAATCATAAGCTGATTTTCTTCTTGGGAAAGGCGAGCAAATTCAAGAACGGAGTTGTGGTGAGCATTCATTAGTAACCGTAGATCCTCAATTTCGGTTCGCGTTTTTGCGCTCTCCTTACGTTTCTCAACTGCTTCTTCAGCGATTTTAAGTTCGTTTTCCAGCTCAGCA
>JBHLSA010000012.1:0-19130 GCA_048882025.1 Candidatus Thorarchaeota archaeon
CCAATTTGCTAAACTCCGTCCATTACTAGATCAGCTATAATTGACTTCCTTACTTATTTGGGCTGTTCCTTGTTTTCTTCGTTTTCGAGCCGGATCACAACCTAGTAGTCTCACACCACAATAATTAAAAGACATTACATGTCACTATATTCACTCAACATGAGAATGATTACATAGTCTCATGGAGGTTGAATCTTGTTGAAAATAAAATACCAACCCTTTGAACCAAATAAAGGATTTGGAGAACTTCAAGCAAAGATCTATACTGCTGCCTCAGGACTCCCCGCACGCGCGGAAGAAATCGAACAACGCAATATTAGCCGGGGCCCTGAAATGACACGATACGCTCTTACGGAAAAAGGCGACCCCTTGGGCTATATCACCGCATACGACTCTACCTCTGAAATCGGGCGTAGCACTATAGGTTACCCCTGGACCATGCCTGATGCTCCTGCGGAAGTCCAAGCTAAACTCTTCAAAGACATGATTACTTTCCTCAAATCACGCGAGAATACCCTCCACATTCAAACTGCCGTTGTTGTGACCAGCAAAATTGCTACTCAACAACTCCAATTCTTCAAAGACCACGGCTTTGTCGAAAAAGAACGGGCCTATCGCTATAACCGTGACTTTGATATCGTTGACGTTTGCACTTGGAAGAAATCTAAAGAAATTAGCACTTTTACGAGTCGAAAAGCTACCCCGGATGATCTCAAGCTCCTAATCGAACTCGCCCAAGCAGACACTTATCTCAAAGGAGTATTTCCAACTCACGAGGCAATGGTATACTATTTCAAGAATCGTGTTCTCGAAGACAATCATGCGGTACTCGTCTTTGAAAACGGTAATGCCGTAGCCGCGAGCGCAGCTCTCCGAATGGAACCCAACCAACAATTCTTATCCGGAGACGAAGAGCGGATCCTAATGCGATTCACAGCTATCCGTCCTGAATACCATCACGCATGGAAATGCCTTCTCATGGCTATAGCACGCGAAGCGCAAGCCGTAGGTTGGGCAAAAATTCCTCTTCGTGTGTTCTTTAACTTCTCAACTGAAGCGCCGCACGTCAAGACTCTATCGGAATTACAGCCCGAACTTGAAATGCTTGAAGTGATTCTGAATCTCCCCCTGAACAAGAAAACATAAAGTTCTAGCTGAATGAATTCACCCAGACTTGGTCGCGTCATTAGGGGGCGTTCGGTAATATTCGTGGTCCCTTCCACTCCTCTCGCAAGATGCTGAATAAAACGGTATCACGCCACACACCACGGCTAAAGAATGACTGTCGAATAACGCCCTCTTTGACAAACCCAGCTTTCTCTAATACACGGTGCGATGCGATATTCTGAGGATGAGTTTCCGCTTGAATTCGTACAATATTCTTAGTCAAGAATAGATAATCCACCATAATTAGGACTGATTCAGTTCCATAGCCCTGACCTCGTTCAGAGGGGAGTAGGGCGTAGCCAATCGCTCGGTGTCCACTTGATAGAAAATGTGCAATATAACCAATTTTTGTGCCATCGGATTTTTGAACAACAAACCACTGCCCCTCGCGATTCGTTTCATATTGTTTTTCTAGATCTCCAATCGTCACTTGTGATATGGGTTCAAATTCCCCTTCAATCTCCTGTTCATTTAACCATTCTCGAATGAGGGGTAACTCATCCTTTTCTAAGAGGCGTAAATTTACTCTTTTACCTTTCAACATCCGGGGTCACCAATACATTTCCTGCATGATCGAAACACATTATCACTGTTATTGAACAAACGTGTGTACTTACTTAATCTTAAGAACTAGCCCCATACATATGGTGATTCACATCATACACATTATTTGAAGAATTCGTAGATTAGGAAGCCTTCATATGGCAACAAGACCAGCAAAACTCCCGCGTCCCGATATAAATCTTGAAGCTATTCTTGCTCTCATCGGAGTTCTTCTTGGCTTCCTTTTCATCGTAGTAATCTATATCCTCGAATACTCGCATGAATTTCTAACCATGTGGGGGATTCCCCTCATAATGTACATCGCGGTATGTTATGCAATCGGACTAAGTATCATTGCTCTCATCATTAGCCATGAAATTAATTTCTACTTGGCTAATAAAACACTCGAGATTAACCCAGAAGAATTCCCCGAAGCGGAATTTGCCAAACTCTTATTGAATACGCAAAGAACTCTACGCCAAACTATTCGAATGCTCTTGTTTTTCGTTTTCAGTTTTGGCTTATTCTTAATTAATTTAGCAAGCTTCACTGTCGCCAAACTCTTCTATTCATCGTTTGCCCCTTTAGAGAATTTAATCCTAATTTTCTGGGGACCCATAGCCCTTTTGCTAATCCGATTATTAGCCATGTTCGTGATTCAATTGGTGTTAATAATTCCCTTTGCGAAATTTCAAGGTGATCTCTGGGCGTCGTACAGAGCCGTTGAGACCATTCAAAGCAACAGAACGGTGGCTACAAACTGACGTAGTCAGATTCATCATTTGTGAGTCCTGTAAGAATCTCTTTGAAATGAGACGATGTATTCGAAATAATTTCCATTACATAATCTGCGAAAAACGATTTACCACAGAATTTACTTATAACATACATTTACTACTAAAACAAAACGTACTCTAGCCTGAACTTACTTTATGAGTAATCGAATGGAGGCCATTGAAAATGGAGCTATGGGTGCTGATTTTGATGATTTTTCTTTTAACACTGTTACTGATTGTAACACGAATGGTTCACCACACAACCGCCGCCTTGATCGGCGCTGTATTATCATCGATTGCTCTCATAATGCAGGGAGTACCGGGTCAAGAGATATTGTCAATGGTGCGCTTAGAACCAATTCTTATTATCACGTCGATGACAATCGTAGCCGAAGTGATACGGGGCGCAGGAGTGTTTCAATTTCTCGCTGTCCGTTTCATTAGATTGACTCGAGGGGATCCAAAAAGACTCTTCATCATATTTTGTATACTTACCACGGGCCTCTCTATGGTTCTTATGAATACTGTGGTTTTTTTGATAATGGGCTATTTAGCAATCTTAACCTGTATGGCACTAAAAATCAAGCCTCATGCCTTCCTATTGGGTGAAATGCTAGCTATCGGTGTTGGTGGCGCTTTCACCCTGATTGGCACCTCTTCAAATATCATCGTAGCCAATTATGCCGGATTTGATTTTATCTACTACATCCTACAATTTGGCGGATTAGCACTCATTGTGTTAATTGCTACGCTGATCGCCGTGTTCTTAGTAGTTCGGAGCTACCTAGTCACAGTGGACAAAGAAGCGCTGGAGCAGGTAATGTCTTTTGATCCTTGGATGATGGTTCCGAATCGGCGATTATTTTGGGTGTATGCCAGCCTCTTTGGCGTACTCATCGTAGCATTTGCTCTCTTCCCTCAAGCATATGTCGTGGCGCTTGCAGGAATGATGGTGTTTATGATTGTAGGCCAAGCGGATCCACGAACAAGCCTTCGTGATGTAGAGTGGGATATTATTTTCTTCATCGGTGCCCTCTTCATTCTCTCTGGTGCTTTGGAATATGTCGGCATTCTTCGAACAGCTTCAGAAATGATCCTACAAGCAAGTGGTGGAAATTTAATACCAGCTTCGCTGATGGTGTTATGGGGTACATGGTTCAGCGCCCTAATTATTGGCGGGTCACCTACAGCAACCACCTTCGCGCCATTAGGTCTTGAAATGGCAACAACGATGGGCTGGGCAATTGGTGTCCGAGATCCACTCTTCTGGGGCATTGGCTTTGGTGCATCGCTGGGAGGAGTCGCAAGTCCCTTTGGAACAGTACCAATGCTAATTTTTTCCATGACAACATTCAAGGACTCCAAAATGTCACCTCGCACCCTTCTTATAATTGGGATATTAGTGAACCTCATCCAAATCGGATTATGCTCGCTCTACATCCTCCTACTGGCAGCGCCAGTATAGTAAAGAACAGCCACACCGAGCTATTCCTATTTCATTCATATTTCATTAACACCACTTTCACGAGAATATCAATTCAAACGGGTTTACCTTAATAACTATCAGAAAATCCCACGGAAAGAAATCACTTCATTTAAATCTGGTATTAAAAAGAAAGGTATGACATCGTATAGTAAAATCGGGGTAATGGCAGTGACTGTCGAAAAAATCATTACAGATGTTGATGTAGAAAACCTTTACACCCATGTTTTAGCCCTTGAAGGCGTCAAACATCCGCTAGCAACCCCCAAAGCCCTTGAAAAGGCAGAAAACTACATCCTGAAGGAATTCGAACACTACGGATTGAACACCAATATCCAAGAGTTCAAATTAAAGGGGATTGACCAAACATTTCGGAACATCGAAGGCTTCATCGGCAACGGAACAGATCCTGAATTACTCATTGTTTCTCATCATGACACCGTTGAAGTTGCACCTGGTGCAGATGATAATGCTTCAGCAATCGCAGTAATGCTGGAATCCGCGCGAGTTCTTCAAGATGCAGAATGGTCAGGCAACACTCGATTTATCAGCTTTACCCTAGAAGAAGGACATCCCGGTCGACAACAACAAGTGAAGGCCCTTGAACACAAATATGGGATCAAAGATGAGCACAATCGGTATACCACGTGGCACCTTAGCAAATTAATGAAAGAACATTCAAGAAAAACTCGTGAACTTTTCAGCTCTGGAACACCACTACCAACGGCAATTCACAAAGCTACTGTATTGATTGAAAAAGACCTGAGTAAAACAGAGCTAGAGTATCTTCATGCCCTCGAAAAACTCTCCAAACCATTAACAACGACAAACTGGCCAGGAAAATTAGCACTTATCGGAAGTAGCTACTGGGTGGATGAAGCCATCCAAACCAAAAAACAAGTGAAAGGCGTCCTCTGCCACGACACAATAGGTTATACTGCCAAGGAAGAACAATCTCAACGCTTTCACAAAATCATTTCTCCCTCTCTTTTTACCATCCATGGAACCCAAAAGGATCTCTCGGTTGGTGATTTCCTTCTCATTATTGGTGATCAAAACTCCGCTGAACTCGCCACCACCTTCTGTACTAATGCCCAGCGAAAAAGTATCGATCTTCCCTATGCCAGTTTCCAAGTCGCTTTTAGCTTTGAACAACTTGCACAAACTATGACTGATGTTCTCCGGTCGGATCACGCTCCATTTTGGAGAGCTGGGATTCCCGCTCTCTTCTTCACCGATTCAGCCGAATTTCGAACTCCACACTACCACAAACCTTCTGATACCATTGACACTCTCGACTTCGAGTTTCTCACCAAAATCTGTCAAGCCACAATCGCTACCACGATTGATGGTGCATCTTAAAATCTATTTCAATCAGAAAAGGAAGGAATTATATCGTTGGCGAATTTCTTCATCGCCTCAATTTGTCGTCCCGCAGGGAAGGGTGTAAGGAAATATTCTGCCCCCACGTTCTTGGCCGCTTCAACCCTGCTTTGATACTCTTTCGCATTGTACTCATTGTACAGTAATTGAAAATGAAAGCTCCCAAACATAAACGCCACCTCATTTATGCGGTTAAATTTCTTGGCGCTACGTAACACTTTCTTTTTCGCCCTTTCATAGTAATCGCATTCAGTTACCAAATCCTCTTCGGCTGTCTTAATATAAGCAATGTCAGCATACCGACCAGCCAACCCTAACATACGGTCTTTGTGCCCACCAAACAACAGCTTTGGATACGGCTGCTGTACCGGCTTTGGTTCCAACACCGCCTTCTTTGCATGATAATGCCTTCCCTCAAAGGTAACTTGATCCTCCGTCCACAAGCGCCTCATCAACTCTACTCCTTCTTGCACCCTATCAACTCGCACCCCCGCAGAATCCCACACACTATATCCATCAAATTCAACATCAGACCAACCTGCCCCCACACCTAACACTACGCGCCCCTTGGAAAGGACATCAAGGGTTGCCACTATCTTTGCTAACACCCCCGGTGGGCGCAGGGGAATCGGTGTCACTAAAGTTCCCAACGATATCTGCTCCGTCTTACTAGCAAGAACTGTCAGCGCAATCCAGCTATCTAATGTGGCATTCCGATCTGGACGTGCTCCCATCACCTCCTTACTAAACATATAATGGTCAGGCAGCAATACTCCATCAAACCCCAGTTGATCAGCTGCTAACACGACTTCCTCAATCACTGGCCACTCGTTAAACCAATTAGTGTACAACCCGATAAAGAACCGCATCCAGCGTAATCCCTCCGATAAAGAAATCACTTCTCTCTAAATAAAAATGTTTTAAATTGGCTTCCACGGAATTTCAGAAGGTCAAGAAGGTAAGTCTTCGGTTTTTTGTTAGTAAATGAGCTACAATGGGCACACTTTTAAACTAGATTTGCGTTATTATTTATTAATAGTAAATAAGTATTAGTTAAATAAAAATTAAACTAATTTTACTATGCCGGACTCTTCCCCACGAATCATACTCTAAGGAACAGCACGGCTAACCGACGCACCCTCCAACACACCGCACCCAAGTATCCGGCCAGGTTACATTTTTTCAAAACGTAATCTATCAATCGGATACGCCAACTCTCCGTGATAAAATGAATGTCACACCCCAACTACCCCAAATTAAGGTGAATTCAATGCAAAAAGGAATCGTTAAGTGGTTTGATCTTGAGCGCAACCACGGGTTCATCCAACGAGATAACGACGCTGATGTTTTTGTAGATGGCAGTGTTATCGAAGGCGGCAAACCGCTGAATAAAGGTGAACACGTTAACTTTGAACTCAAAGAAGGCGATGGACGCCCTAAAGCCAGTAGAGTCGTAAGAGCATAACCGATCTCACAACAACTCCCAACGCTGGGAAACGACAGTTATGCCCCATTCAGTCTGGGTTATTTGAAACAGACTGAATCCTTTTCTCTCTTAAAATTCAAGTAATCCAAATAGAGTCAGATTTGATAAAGATAGATTCTGGGTTCTTCAGTTGATTGTATTGGAGTCCATCCTTCAAAGGGGAAACTAAAAGAAATCACACGGGTTCCTGATTTCAGCTCACTAGCCAACTTGGGCTTTAATCGTTTGTTAATTTCATGTCCTTGGTACACTGTTATCACAGTAGCTCTTGCTAAATCTTGATGAAAGAAATTCCCCCAAATGATGTTGGCGGTTTTGCAAAGGTTTCGACGTCGAATTACGCGGCGGGACCATAATACCCGGAGGGGGTCCACTTCTATACCAATAGCTGTTGCGCCAAATTCTTCTGCAGCAATGAGAACGACGCGGCCATCGCCAGATCCCAAATCATAGACGATGTCTTGTTGGTTTACCTTTGCCATGGTTAACATCTCCCGGATTGTATCTCTTGCCATGGGGATCCAAACGGCGCCAAGTGTTGTGGGCCATAAGAACCATAAGATAAGTCCAGCAACGAAGAGGAGAATGCCTATTATGGTTAGTCCAACCACCCACCAGACATCGATGAACATCAACTAATGCTCACTGATAATTGGTATAAAAATGGAAAAGGTAGAACAATTGCGAACCTGGATTTACCAGTTGCAGTAATCCAAGATTAAACTGGGTTTTTGATTTGATTTTCTGTATATCTTAGCTGTTGGGTTGGTGGTTGGAACTGATAATTTCGGGCAAAATATACAACCATCACGGATAAGGCTGTTAAGTATGCAATAACTTCAAGCAGTGATGGATTACCATTATATCCCACTAGCCCTTTCAAAACCATTCCAATAGGACTATTCTCTGGTAACAAGAAATTAATATCCCAGACATGCTCGATTAGAATCGGAAATACCCCAGCCTCTTGTAATTCGTGAATGCCATAGGCAATCATACCGGCAGCAAAAAGGATGAGAAAAATACTTGTGATTTGAAAGAACGTTCGCAGCTTGAACCGTTTTGTACTTACGAAATAGATGTATGCAATTCCAATTGCGACTGCGAAGCCTAGGAGGGCACCAATCCAAACAGCGCCTTCGCTGATGGGAAGAACCGCAAGGAAGAGAACAGTCTCAACACCTTCGCGTAGAACAGCAATAAAGACAACAAAGAAAATTCCCAAGGTTGCCGTCAATGTAGCTGCGGCTTTCTGCTCTAATTCTTCTTGCAAAGTGGGGCCTTTTCGCTCCATCCAGACGATCATCGAAATCAGCAAACCAGCGGCTATCAGTGTGGTAACGCCTTCAAAGATTTGAGCGCTAGGTCCGCTAAACCCGCCTGCTATCCACTGAAATCCGATGGCAAAGATTACGCTCAAAATAATGGCGGATCCAACTCCTGCAAAGACTTGCCAGTACCGTTTGGAACCACCTGTTTTTGCAAGAAAGGCGAGGACTATTCCAACAATTAGTGCAGCTTCAAGACCCTCTCGAAGGGCAATAATGAACCCTGCGATCATGTTTGTTACATCCGTGTGTATAACTTGGGTGATTTTAGGCTTGCCTAAAACTGAAAAATTTAGGTTTGCCTAAATTATAAACTTTCTGAATTGACTAACAACAACACATATCTACCCTAAGTTAGGCTCCATCGGGTCAATCAATATTCCAAGAAAAAAGAGTAAAGGTGTGATAGTATTTGTTAGCTCAGCTGTTTCTTACAGTCTTTCTTATGATTCTTCTGGCTGAACTAGCGGATAAGACGCAAATCGTTACCTTTGCCCTCGTGGCTGAAACAGGAAAACCCGCTCAGGTGTACCTTGGAGTACTAGGAGGCTTATTTGCGGTCACCGTAATTGGTGTCTTGGCAGGCTCTGTCATTGCCTTACTCGTTCCGCTAGTCTTGATTCAACTTATCGCAGGCGTCGCCTTCATCATCTTGGGTATTTACACGATTATCAGAGCCATGCGTAAATCAGAAGAAGAAGACGTGATCAAGACACATGGAAAACGTGTTTGGGCACGGGCATTTTTCCTGCTATTCTTGGCCGAGTTAGGTGATAAAACACAATTAGTCGTAATATTGATAGCCGCAACAACCGGGCAACTCCTCATCGTCTTCATAGCCGCCTTTATTGCCCTTGCCCTCGTAAATGGTATTGGTGTAATTATAGGCGATCGTGCAAGAAAATACTTGGGTACAACAGCCATAGCTTATGTTGCAGCAATCGCATTCATTGTCGCAGGAGCCTTGGTGCTAATTGGTATTCTCTTCCCCTAAAGTAAAAACGCCATCACACCAACTCTACCACTCAAACTACCGGTATTATCCCCACAAATATTGACTTCTACATCTTGTGGAGTGGATCTATGACACACGGAAATCGGGACCCAATTCCATTTGTTACTTGCTTATTTAGATTAAATTGTAGTTGCCTAATTTAAGAGGTTGAGTTCGATTTTGTCAGTTTCTTTCGAAGCTTTTCAATGCTGATTCTTTCTTCCTTTAGATGTAATTCTGCATATTGGTATAGAAGGGAAAGATAAAGAAAATCGGCTTGCACTTCGCTGATAGCTTCGCCTTCATCGATTCTTTTCTCAATAGTTTCAGCAATTTCTTGGGCATATTCATCAATCAACGGGCTCGTAAGCTTATGAAGATCAATGTCTTTGCCTCCTATTTTCCCCAAAAGGTAACCCCAAAGAAATGCCTTAATTGGGAGTAATTGGGCTTCCTGTTCAGCCGGAGAGAGCGATCCTAGCCTCGGAACTTGCAATGGAAAAACTGCACGATAGAATTTCCGGATTCCACCTCGGTAATAATCCTCACGCGTTCTTATGATGAGATTCTCCTCTTCAAGGCGCTTTAAATGGTAGCTGATTCGGCTCTTACTCAACCCCAAAATCTTTGCTAATTCGCCCAAGGAGTGCTCTTCTTGGGTCAAATGCCGTAAAATGCTAGCAGTTATGGGATGAACCAACATAGAAGCCGACTTGGGTTGGTTGATAGATCGTGCTTGTGTATTGGGAGTATTTTCCAAAGCCTTCACATCCAATTTTATTTTGAGCTTATAAACCTTATAAAAGACTGCAAAAGACTTATATCCAGTACTGTAAAACATTTGACGGTTAAAAATTCGACGGTCATACAATTGACAGTTGAATACCTTCAAGTTTACCTCAGAGGCTAGTTTGAGTGCCGGGTTAGAATTTTACTCGAGCAAATACAGCCCCCACAACTCCTCTGTGAATTTCTACGTACGGAGACAAATACAATGCCTGATAAGCTAACAATTTTAGGCGCGGGGCATGGAGGCCAAGGACTCGCAGCCTATCTTGCACTTGCCGGTCACGAAGTATGCCTGTACAATCGGTCAAAATCCAGGCTGCTCACAATAAAGAAGCAAAAAGGAATTCATGTAAAGGGAGTCGTTAATGGGTTTGCCAGGTTAGCTAATTGTACCTCTGACATTCAAAAAGCGCTCTCCGACGCAAGTCTCGTTTTTCTTGTGGTTCCCGCCTCTGCTCATCGTGATATTGCTCATCATTGTGCTCCCTATCTTTCACCTGAACACGTAGTTGTACTTATCCCAGGACGGACTGGTGGAGCATTAGAATTCTCTACCATTGTGGAGAGCCTCAATGGTTGGCGGCCAATAGTAGGAGAGGCACAGACATTTCCTCTTGTAAGCCGAGTGATCGAATCTGGAAAAGCTCATGTCTCGGCGATAAAGTCAGAACTTCCCGTAGCTGCTTTTCCAGCAAAGGATACTCAAATGATTAGCGAGTTGATTTCATCTATTCTTCCTGGTGTTCGGAAGGCCGAAGATGTACTTGAGACCGGGCTTTCCAATATTGGTTCTGTGTTTCATCCCGCACCATTAATTCTCAACATTGGAAGGGCTGAAACTACCAACGGCCAATTTAACCACTATCTGGAAGGCATATCACCATCCATTGCGCGCTTCATCGAGCAAATTGATGCAGAAAGAGTAGCAATTGGACAAGCCCTAGGTAAGGATGTACCTTCTGCGGTTGAATGGTTACGTAAAGTCTATGCCTCAAAGGGAAATACTCTGTATGAAGCTTTACACACAACTCCTTGTTATCAAGGATTGGGTGCTCCAAATTCGTTAAACCATCGATATATCTTCGAAGATGTGCCAACTGGCTTGGTTCCTATTGCTGCAATCGGTGAATTAGTAGGCGTACCCACTCCAACAATTCAAGCGACAATCACAATGGCATCCCAATTATGTGGCCGCGACTTCTTGAGGGAAGGACGGAACGCAGAAAATCTTGGCATTACAGATCTTTCCCCCACTGAATTAATGATGTATGTTTGGGAAGGGTCCTTTACAGCCTTCGAAGTTACAAACGAGCTATCCTGGTTCCCCGAAGAAATGGAGGAGGCCGATTCAGATTGACCACAACAAGCCCATCAACAATATCGAATAAACTCATTCTGGGCGCATGTTTAGGAAATTGCGTACACGTTGCAGGAACACTAAATTTCTTACAATTGGCAAAGGTCAAGGGATACTCCACGAAATTTCTAGGGCCCTCAACACCTATCTCAACGATTCTTGATGAAGTGGAAAAAACTGGTACTCCAATCATTGGTTTAAGCTACAGGCTCACCCCTGCGGCGGCATATCGCCTAGTGCAGAAGCTCAAAAAAGAAGTACACAACCGTGGGCTTACTAATCGAATTTGGATATTTGGAGGAACCACCCCTGTTACTGAAAAAGTACGTGAAGTGGGCTTCTTCGACTTTTATTTCGATGGCAATTCAACCGATGAAGACGTGCTCAAATTTCTCGCCGCAGACTGTAACCCACAAAAATTAGAGCAAGGAATGCAATCCAAGGGGCCGGGCACTCATGCCACAACCTTATTGGGACGGATGGCAGAACGGAAACCTTGGCCTGTCATTCGACATCATTTTGGGGTCCCAAGTTTAGAAGAGACGATTCAAGGCATCGCGAAGATTGCTGACGCCAAATGTCTAGACATAATCTCTATTGGACCCGATCAAAATGCTCAACAGTTCTTCTTTCGACCTGCTGAAATGAATAACGTTGTCGAAGGAGCAGGTGGTGTTCCAATTCGAAGTAAAGAAGATCTTCGCGCGATGTATGATGCCTCTCAGCGCGGTAACTATCCTCTTCTACGCTGTTATAGTGGCACACAGGATCTCCTGAAGTGGGCTAAGCTGCTTAAGAAAACTATCAATAACGCGTGGGGTGCGATACCAATTAATTGGTATAGTGCACTTGATGCACGAAGCACTCGACCCCTCACAGCTGCTATTCGAGAGAACATGAAGGCCATTGCCTGGCATAGCAAACAGGGCATTCCCATTGAAGTCAATGAACCGCATCATTGGAGCCTACGGCAGGCTCATGACACGATCGCAGTTGCATCGGCATTCTGGTCCGCGTTCATCGCCAAATCCATGGGCGTAAAGCATTACATTGCGCAATTGATGATGAATACCCCATTAGGCACATCTCCTGCAATGGACAGTGCAAAAATGTGGGCTAAACTCACTTTGGTCGAATCGTTACAAGATAATTCATTCAAAGTTCATCGACAGGTGCGTGCTGGGCTTTTCAGCTTCCCTGTTGACAGCGATGCGGCGAAGGGGCAATTAGCTTCATCTACGTATACTTCGATGATGTTAGAACCCGCGATAGTACATGTTGTGGGGTTCTGTGAAGCCAATCACGCTGCTACAGCTGATGATGTAATTACAAGCTGTAAGATAGCACGGCAGGTGATTAAAGAATGTAGACGAGGCGTGCCGAGTCCCCAGCTGGATCCACAGATATTGGTGCGAAAGAAACAGCTTGTTAGCGAAGCGGGTCTATTACTAAGGGTGTTAGCTGAACTTACTGAAGAGAAAAAGCTTCACCCGTTGCTGAATCCAGCAACTTATGAACAGGCATTGAAACGAGGAATTTTAGATGCCCCAGGCTTGAGGGGTAATTCCATAGCACGTGGACGATTGCGTACTCAGATAATTGATGGGGCTTGCTATGCTATAGATGAGAGTGGCGACGTACTCTCAGAGTCAGCGCGTCTTGAGGAGCTAGTTCCTAAAGTGTTAGATGCCTCAGAGAAGCGAGAAAAAGAAAATGAAACGTTAGTGTATCAAATTGCTTGAAGAATTAAATTCCCAAACTGAACAACACTGCCTATGCGGCTTTCCACTACAACCTAAAGATGATATTTGTGTAGCGTGTCTACCCGCGCATTTTCGTATGTCCATTGGTCGGCAAACCTATTGGTATCAAGTGGAAGAGCTCGACAAGGAAGAACAAACCTAGTTCTCGGCTAATTATCCCTAATTTTTGTGATAAGCTGTCAGAAAAGTAAGAGTAAGTGGTTAGTTGTTCGCTTCTAGGTTGGTCTTTTTTCCATGTACGGGCTAGTTATGAGGGTAATCCTCTTTTTCGTCCGACACCGACATGTTAATATATATCATTGATGAGACAAGTTAATCTATATCATAAATGATATAGACATCGTGAAACCAGCGAAATCAATAACAGATGAAGTGAAGAAAAATGAAAATGAAACTAGGAAAGGATTCAGGGCACATTCACCTTCCCGTTTATCTAAATGAAAAAGGCCCATTTGACTTTACTCTCGATACCGGTGCAGGAATGACAGTGATTTCTAAAGCTCTCGCAGACCAGCTTGGTATTAAGACGTATCAAGGTAGCAAAACTAAAGCTGCAGGCGTGGGAGGCAAAACAGTTCCCGTCAAATCCGCCATGATGCAAAGCCTCCGAATAGGAAAGGCTACCTTTACTGATAAGGAAATCGTAGTAATCGATCTTGGTCCAAATCCTGAAACCCTATGTGGCACACCAGGGGTCATCGGCCATGACATATTGCAAGATTACATTTTAGAAATAGATTACCGAGCTAAAACGGTCACATTCGATAAACATCTAAATCCCCAAATTATAGAAAAGAATGGAGTCGAATGGATTCATTTTCAATATGTAAAGGATACTCATTTAATGAGAATTCCTGTCCATATTAACGACAAAGGTCCCTTTGAAATAATTCTAGATACAGGGGCCTCAGGAACAGTTATCACTCCCTCTCTCGCCGCTCAATTAGGAATAACTGAGGCTCTGCCAAAAGATATTGAAGGGCAGAACAATGTTCAAGCCAAAGGGTGCGAGCAAGGCGTGTGTCCTGGAGTTGGCGGCGTTGCAACTGGATTTGGTGCAACCCTGAAGCAACTCTCCGTTGGTACAGCTACCCAAGAGAATGTGCCAGTGGGGGTAATTAATCTCAAGATAATGTCTCCTCGGGGTGAGCCGATAGATTATGGCGTTCTCGGGTATCCTTTCTTGAAGAATTACACACTGGTAATAGATTATCCCCGTTCACGCTTCGCAATGATTAATTGAAATAATCTAACTAGCACTAGCTCGTGAGATGTAAACCTGTATCACACAGGATATATTATTAAACCACAATATTCCCTACTCTCGGTGAGCTCTACATTCAGAACTTGACAGTCCAAATTCATTAACAGATGTACTGCTTTAAAGAGGTAAACCCCATGCTTCCCAATCCATCGCCTGTTAAAATTTCTGATAACAAACTCTCAAGAATCCGGGATATCATCCGTGCCATCAGCCAGAACTCAACGCTTCTCATCTACTCATACTTACAATTGTTTGGCAAATCAACTCCATCTGAACTCAGACAAAAGACAGAACTTGCCCATGCAAGCGTTTTCAGAAGTCTAGCCTTGATGACAAAGATAGGGCTTCTCACTAAAGAAAAAGATCCAACCGTCACCGATCGGCGCTATCGGACACATTATTACATTCGCCAAACGCTCGGTGAATTATTAGAACACGCCACATCTGAGGGGCTACTAAGCTATGCACAGGAAAAAAACGAATCACAAGTAGTCAGCCAATGGATGCAAGCCTGGGAAACCGTTCCCCTCGCCCTCAACCAACTCACAACCCAGCTCATGCTCTCCATGCGACATCCAATCCAATCTGAGGATCAGCCCCCCTGTCAGAAAGTCGCAAAAATTATTGCGTTTCACGTGGCTGAAGAAGGACAATTTGACGGACTCGACACACGGCTCAAAGAATTCATAACAGATCTAGGTGTACATCTTGCTCAAGTACGAAGGAATTGGAAGGAACCACTCAAACGTCCCATCGTAATTGCAATAAGTGTAGTTACGCTGAATCCCGAAGAAGTATGTGATAGTACAAGCCGCATGGAATTAGTGAAGGGCTAGATTCTATAGTACGGGGTGAAAAACTGCATCTTTCAGTCATTTGTAAGAAATTACATGTTAAGCTCCACAATATTCAGAGTGCCTTAATGGGCATGAAAAATAAGTAATCCATTTTGCATACCCACTTCTCCATATGGGTTAAAACATACCAGGAAAATAACCACGAAACGATACGAGGATCTATTTGGGGCCTAAGGGTAACTTACTTTATAGTTAAGAATACGCTAATATTGAGTCTTCATTATCATTGATTGAAGTGAATCTTATGCCTCGCTTATTTCGAAGACGATCAAAAGCCATTGGGCTTCCACCCGGAACACCAGTATATGTTGGTGAGCGGCGCCCTCAAAAGACAAAAATCAGCATTATCGATTATAACGAAGATGGCTTTCAGGAGAAAGAAATCGAAGATGTTGCAGAATGTTCCGATTTTACTGATCGTTCAACAGTGACGTGGATTAAAGTTGAAGGCTTTAGCAACCTCGACCTGCTTGAGCAACTCTGTCAACAATATGCATTACATCCCCTCGTTATTGAGGACATCTTGAATACCACACAGCGACCCAAAATCGAGGATTTTGGTGATTATATCTTTATCTTGCTAAAGAAACTAGAATTTTCCAGTGAAAAGGGGCTGACAGCCAGGCAAATTAGCATTATTTTGAGTCAGAATTATGTAATGTCTTTTGAAGAAAACCACGAAGATACTTTTAATGTCATTTTAAATCGAATTCGCTTGGATACGGGAAAAATTCGGAAGATGAAAAGTGATTACCTCGCCTTTTCTTTGTTAGATATTTTGGTGGAAAATTACTTCAAAGTAATCGAGGAGGTTGAGAACCAGATTGAATCGTTTGAGAATGATGTGGTAGATAATCCTACAAGTGAAACCCTACGAGGAATTAATACTCTAAAGGAGCAGGTAACCTTACTGCGTAAATGGATTGTACCTTTGCGGGAGGTTAGCAGCCGCTTGGAACGTGGGCGCGTTACGCAAATAACTCAACCAATACTAGTTTACTTTCATGATGTGTATGAAAATGTGGTTCAAATCGCCGAGGCGGTGGACACATTCCGAGATCGAATCCCGGTCATGCTAGACATCTTTTTCTCAAGCGTCAGCTACCGTTTAAACGAAGTTATGAAAATTCTAACAATAGTGGCTACCATCTTCATTCCCCTTTCTCTACTAGCCGGTGTTTTTGGTTTGAACCTATATCTCCCACCACTCATTTCCATATCAATTATAATCGCCATCTTCTTTCTATTGGTATTCTTCTTTTGGAAAAAAGGATGGCTCAAATAGAAGTCAATTCAGTCATGTAAGTCTTCTTAGCATGGCACATGATACTTTGGAGCTTGAAAAAGTACCTAGGAATTCGTAATTTGTTGTTATGCGTTCAAAGGTAGTTTGGAGGCAAATTGAAGGCGAATTCACAAATCGGGTCGCCTCGTATAACCGACTTCACCACCTCAACCTTCACAGGTTGGTTCAATATTGCCTCCCAGAAATTTTTGAAATATCCGGCACTACAGCCACAAAAAACTGGATCAATCGGGTGGTCTTCCTTTAACAATGCATGCCGAATCCACGGATTATGACAGAAATAATACCGTTTCTTCCGAGCCTGTGATTCGTGAATAAACTTCTTTGCCAAATACGGAATCTTCGTGATCGTTACCCGATTGCCTTCTCTTACTCCTGTTTCAATCGTTGGGTTACGTTTAACATAGGAAATTACCTCGTCATCTACTTCTTGGGTAAAAAACAAGGTCCCTTCTTGTTGATGGGTTTCTAAAGTCTTAACTAGGTTTTGATGGGATCTTCTACAAAACTCATCAAAATCATTTACTTCTCGAAACAACTCAATCGGCTGCTCATATGATCGAGGATATTTATCTCGCAGTCCAACTTCAAAGAATGCTTTACTTGTCTCATAATCTACCTTGGCAAGAAACCTCTCAACTAATTTCTTAGTAAAACCTACCTTTTGGCGTGGTCTAATTCCTAAAGGTGGAACTCCTATCCCTTTGAACACTTCATTCCGTAATGGTTCACCAAATTCCTCTATTAGCCGGTTGGAAAAATTAACTATCATTTCACTTCCATCAAGAATCTCTAAGGACGCAATGATTACTTCCTTGTTCTTCTGAAAATGTCCAAACCGAAGGAGGGCGACATAATTTTCGAACGTATTTTTTTCAGTTTCAATTAAAGATTCTGAGAAATTGTACAAATCTTCATAGGACGCCTGTTTGATCGATTTTTTCTGGTTCCTAAGAAAATGATCAAACTCATCAATAATATTAACTGCGGCGTCAATCGTCTCATCATCGAGTTTTCGCTCTTTTAAAAACGCTCTAAAGCCATCTTGCTTCATTTTAATCACGGCAGCTCTTCCCATCTAAGGCTTAATATGCCATTTGTAATAGGCAACAAATAGGGAAAAAGGACCATACACACATTTATCCTAAAATTACCCTCAAAATCACTCAATTAAACTGGCTAATCACAGAATAGCCAGCGAAATTCAGACGATAAGCACATAAATCGAAGAACATTGGTGGTCAACTCGCCAATTCTTCACTTAGCTTGTTGGCGTTCAGAAATGAGAAAGCATGTTAAGACCACAACCACACATTATAGAATACATTCGGTGGAGGTCCTAGCTATTGCTCTCCTTCCACATATCTTCAGTGCCAGAGCCCCAACAAGGAAAATCTGCTCCTATCCAAAAGGGGCTCATACCACAGTTTCAAGGTGACACTGTAGATCTGTGTGGAGAAGGCCTTGGATTTGGCACACCCATTCTTCAATATCGCCGTGATTTTTATTTCCCTGGTACTGCCACCCTCCATCACGAAGCGAATACGCTCGAACAGCAATGGACCAAGGTCTTTAACTTTAATCTAATTGAACGAAAGCAACAAAAAGCTTTGACCGCAATTACGACTTTTTCATGGGTACTTCCACGACTGCATAATTGGATTTATCAGATGAAAACTGGTCGACGACTCCTCAAACTCATTGATCTTCCATATCGATTGTGGTTCCATGGAATTGACAAAAATTTTGCTCCTCAACATTTCATTCCTGTTCAAAGTCGAGGGAAAAGCCAATGCCACTTTCTCAACACGAAAAACACCTCAACCATAAATGTTGAACTCAATTTCGATACTATAGTGCGAAATAACCTTCAATTCATCTATATCGCCAACGAACTTAGTGGCCAACATTTTACACACTATTATGATAGTACAGGGTTACACCTTGAAGGAAACCGCATTGAGCCCTGGGCGAAAATCAAAGGCCAATGGGCGCTTTTTTATGCTCCCAAAATAGATTTCGGATTCCGAGTAGAGATACCAGAACAGATCGATGCATTTCGCGGACGTGAACTCTTGGAAAAGCCCGAAATCTTCTGGTCCGGAATTATTTTACAGCTCCCTCGGTCAACAACCCAATGCAGGTATCAAGTTCGATTTGGCACCTTATCCCAGATACAGGAGGACCATTAGAAAATGACCGATGTTGTGCTCGTGTATCCTTATTTTAATGAAGAATTAGATCGATCGATTTTTCGGTACCCACCCTTAGGCCTTGGCTATTTAGCCGCTGTTCTCCGTGATGCTGGTTATTCTGTTGGTCTGATAGATTGCACTTTCCTACGTGTTGAGAGCGCCTTACAACGAATTGCACAGTTAAAACCACGAATTCTGGGCATTTATTCGATGGTAACCATCAATCACCATGCTATCTCGATCGCACAACACTTTCGTCCGAAGGTCGAACTATTAGTAGCTGGAGGACCATTACCAACCTATGTTCCTGAAGAATTTTTAGATGCCTTTGATGTGGTTGTCGTAGGTGAAGGTGAAGTCACCTTTCTGGAATTAGTAACAAGGTTTTTCCAAAAAGCTTCTTTGGCTCAAGTGAGTGGGGTCGCATACAAAGGCGCGG
>JBHLSA010000013.1:0-18966 GCA_048882025.1 Candidatus Thorarchaeota archaeon
AGGGTTGGGAATCGATGCTTCCCAGCTTCCTACGGGATTTCCAACCCGCAGTACTCAGGGACTCCAGCCCAATGCCTGCTGTGTTGCGCCTACGGGGCTATCACCCTCTATGGCGAAACTTTCCAGGATCCTTTGGCTTCGACAGCGAGGCAGCGGCCGGGCCCTGCAACACCACATTTCCACGTGATTTCCCACGCGGATTCAGTTTGCCCTTTTCCCTTTTCGCTCGCCGTTACTCAGGGAATCCCATTTGGTTTCTTTTCCTACCCCTAGTAAGATGTTTCAGTTCGGGGTGTTCCCACTCCTACGAAAGGAGCGACGCACGTTATTAGCGTACGCCAGGAAGTCCTATTCAGCGATCTGTGGATAAGGCTACATGCACCACCCCACAGCTTATCGCAGCTTGTCACGGCCTTCGTCGGCGCCCAAGCCTAGTCATCCACCAAGTGGCGTTGTTGTGTTGGCACTACTTGGAACCCACACTGATTCTGACTGGCGTTGTTCCAGGGTATGCGACCTATGCATGGCCATCATCGTGAAGACCGAGGAGAGGAGGGTCCTCCTAGGCCCAACACCCATATGCAAATACGGCATACGGGCTGAAAGTGTAGTAAAAAGGAGGGACGCACATTGAGCTACTTAAGGCTTTCGCACTCGTGGTAGCTCTTCACGGCTCCATTCTTCGGTTTGGTATATCCGTAGTAAATTAAAGTTTCGGTTTTTAGCATCCCAGGTGTCCACTTTCCGGTATTATTTTTTAATTGCTGCCCTTAGAGCGACGAAAATGTTGGCTAAAATAAGTTTAATAACTCAGTAACCTAGGCAATTTATCCTGTGAATGAATTCGGAGGCATTCTCGCCGTATTTTAACGAACTGAATGAGGCTAGTTGAGTGCCAAATCTTGATACGAATCGATCGGGCATCGTTTTGAACGTGCAACGCTTTTCCACAGAAGATGGCCCCGGTATTCGAACAACAGTCTTTCTCATGGGGTGTGCTTTGCGCTGCCAGTGGTGCCAGAACCCCGAAACGTGGACTGTAACGCCGCAAATCGTTTGGTACCAAGACCGATGTATTGGTGCCCAACATTGTATACCCGCTTGCCCCAAGGAAGCGTTAACGCTGACAGTGGATGGTATGAGTATCAACCGCCAACGATGTGATTCGTGTGGCGCTTGCATCCCTGTCTGTCCAGCAAAAGCGCTTGAACTGTTGGGAACTGAACGGTCTATTGATGATGTGGTTGCAGAGGTGTTACGCGATCGCCCTTTCTATGAGGAATCCGATGGTGGCGTGACAATAAGCGGAGGTGACCCCCTATTTCAATTTCACTTTGCCCACGCGCTTCTAAAACGATTTCAAGAAGCGGGGTTACACACGGCTCTAGATACAGCAGGATACGGACCAGCGTCACAATTTCAGACGCTTATACAAAACAGCGACCTGATCTTACTGGACTTAAAACAAATGGATCCAAGCCAACATGAAACACTGACTGGGGTTCCTTTGGAACCGATCCTGATAAACGCGCGATGGCTGGGAGGACAAAACAACCCAGTCTGGATTCGAACCCCCATCATCCCCGGACATACAGATTCTTTAGATAATATTGCCCAGATTGCTGCATTCATTCGATTAAATTTGCCCAATGTGGAACGATGGGATTTCCTTGGATTTAACAAGTTATGTAAAGCAAAATGGGTGCGGCTTGATCGAGCCTTTCCTTGTCGGGACGTACCTTTAGTAAGCAAAAAGCATATGACCCGCCTTGTGGAAATGGCCAAAGAATCCCAGGTAACCCAAATTACCTGGTCTGGTGCTACCCAAGAATCTACACGCCAAACTGAACCGCAAAACTAAGCACTTATTCTACAGAACGCATTTGGTAATCTGAAAATTACATGTTGGTGGGATATGAACACATTGCCATCTCAGGAAAGGAAACGGGCACGTGAACTCGGGCTTCAGATTGGCTCATTGCCCCCAGGACCTACTAACACAATTACTGATATTCCAGGAGTTTTGGTTGGTCATACGACCCTCATTAAAGGTGAAGGATACCTCGTTCCCGGTAAGGGTCCTATTCGAACTGGGGTAACAGCGGTTCTTCCACATGGAAAGAACCTTTTTACCAATCCCGTTGTGGCAACCGTACACATCATTAACGGTTTTGGAAAAGCCGCAGGGCTCGCCCAGTTAATGGAGCTTGGACGCATTGAAACTCCGATTCTTCTTACGAGCACTCTTAATGTGGGACTGGTTGAAGATGCTGTAACCGAATATGTGATTAAACAGAATCCACAAGTTGGCATCTCACAATCTACACCCAATCCCATCGTCGCTGAATGCCACGATGGATATCTCAATGACGCCCAAGGACGCCACATCCATAAGGAACACGTGTTTAGCGCCATTCAGAATGCACAGGATACAGTGGAGGAGGGTTGTGTGGGGGCTGGAACTGGTATGATGGCCTTCGGATACAAAAGTGGCATTGGAACAGCCTCTAGAATACTTCCAAAAAAACAGGGAGGGTTTACTCTAGGGAGTTTAGTGGTACCCAATTGTGGAAGAAGGGGGGAGTTAGTAATAGATGGTATACCAATAACTCGTATCGTCAAAGACCCACCAACCCCTGATGTGCACCATGATTCACTTGAAGGCGGATCAATTGTTGTAGTTCTTGCGACCAACGCGCCATTGACGTCACGGCAATTATCAAGACTTGCACGACGTGCCGTAATTGGCATTGGACGGACAGGAAGCATTGTTAGTCATGGTAGTGGGGATTTCGTGTTAGCTTTTAGTACCGCATTCCACGATAAGCAAGAAGAAAGCTCATTAACAGTATCACGAACGCAGCTCAGAGATAAGCGATTAACACCTCTATTTGGAGCAACTGTTGAAGCTACTGAAGAGGCCATCATTAATGCTCTTTGTATGGCAACAAAAATGACCGGTCGGGATCACCATTTTGCAGATGCCCTTCCACTTAATTCAATAACACAATTTCTACAAAAATCGTCATCCATTTTCTAGATTCTATTGCAGCATTGACCCTTTCGGTTGACAGGCCTGTATATAAGGACCATTCCAGTCTCTGAATGCATGAGTGCAAAAACTACAACCCGCGGTTCATATATAATTTACCAAAGCAATCTATATATAGAGTAGTTTCTATATCCAAACTCCTACAGGCTTATAGGTGATAGGTAATGCCGACAGAAACCCGAAAAGTACAGCTCACTGGCGGAGCAACCTACATTATTTCCCTCCCGAAACATTGGGCTGAAAAGGCAGGTTTGAAACCAGGGAGCGAATTACAGCTTGTACCTCAAGACCGGCATTCTTTGTTATTGTATACGCCAGCATCTCCAGAAGCAGCAATCCTTTCAGAAACCCAGGTGGACATTCCTGTTAATACCCCTTCCGAAGATATTGTCCGTAACTTCATCACCCAATATCTGGCTGGATTTGACATCATTCACCTTGATCTAGCTCATGTAACACCTGATCAGCGTGTGGCAGTGAAAGAAGCAATCCGCCGATTAATGATTGGAGCAGAGATTGTTTCAGAAACCACGGATAAAATCGTGGTGCAGTGTTTTTTGGGTGAAGCAAATTTGCCGTTATTGAATGCCTTAGAAAGGATGGAAGCACTAGTTCGATCAATGCAGAATGATGCTGTTATTGCTTTATTGGAAGGAGATACAAGATTAGCGAAAGAAGTAGTGCAACGTGATCCTGAGGTTGACCGCTTCTATTTCTATATCGTTCGGCAATTATCATCCGCTATTGGTCGAACTGATCGAATTCGTAAAATCGGTTTAACCAGCCCACAGGCGTGTTTTGGTTATCGGCTTGTTGTGAAAAGTATAGAACGGGCAGGTGACCATGCCACTCGATTGGCAGCTATTGCCACATCCACAAAGCTCCCCGCAAAAACGGCACTTACTAAAGCCCTTACCAAAATGCACCAGTTATCAGAAAGAATCTTTTATGATTCGCTAAAGACGCTTCGAACCCTGGATGTGCCTTTAGCACATAAGACTATCCGGAGTGTCACTGAAGTCGTGAAGCTTGAGGAAACGGGAATTCGATACTTAATGGATGGAAAGTTCCCAATTGAAGCGGTTCTGAACCTTCGACTTGGACTAGAAAGTCTTCGACGAATCGCCGAATATGGCGCCGATATTGCAGAAACTTCGATTAATTTGTCTGTTGAACGTTAAATTCGTGCGAGCTCTAAAGCTCGAATTGCATTCCACAATAGGCACAAAAGCGTGCATCTTCATCGTTTTCGGTTTTGCAACGGGGGCAAATTAGTCCAGATGTATCATCTTCGGCGTCTTCAAAAATTGCTTCCAGGGGTGAAGCTTCAAGAAGTTGGATTTCATTTACGGCTTTGGCAGATGTGTAAATAGGGCTCCAGAGAACCCGCTTGTTATCTTTGGTCCCATGCTTCGAACAGTCGAGAAGAACCACGGTAAAATGACCTTTAATGCCGGCCCTTTTGGGTTGGGCTGGTTCGCCACAGATATTACACCGGAAAAGACGATTACCTGCAGCCCCAATCCACTCAGTGAGCCGGCTATAGGGCAGAAACAAACGTCGGACACGTCGATGTACAGGGCACCGGACGTATGCAGCAAGGGGTTGTAGTTCTTTGTTCTTCGACACTTGAACTTCGTCAACTTTAAGAAGAATATAGGGACGCCCGCAGGGACAAGTTAAGGCACCTTCCCAAGCGACATCGCCATTTGTTTCAGCAGCTGAAATGGTTGGTTCCTCCTTGCTAGTTCACTAATTAGAATACTTAAGGTTTGGCGACCTGTCAAGAAGGTTTTCGGAAAATGAGAATATATTCATGGACCTTATTGACCCGAAAGGTGGTTGGATATCCCAAGGGTCGAAGGTTATGATATTCTTGACGACGATCCCAGATAATAATATCTTCTAGTTCGAAGCCACTCTGATTCCAGTGGTGAATACAATCATTGTGGAATGGATAGAATCGTTCTCTTTTTCGTAAATCCATAACAATGAGGATACACCAATGGTTTGGTTTAACTACCGTAAAGAGCTCCTGTGCAACGTCAGCTAGGGCCTTAAGAAAAGTATCATAGGAAGCAATGTTACCTAAATCGTGTGATGAGGAAGAATAAGGTCGAGGAGATTTACCGTTTGCCGTTCGCTTTTGTCGATGAATATTCCAATAAGGTGGCGATGTGACCACCAAATCAATCGTGTTTGGATCAACAAATTGAGTGAGTTTACGAGCATCTTCACAAAAGATCCTTGGCTCACCAGATTGTGAGTGGTTTGAAGCGTTGGCCATTAATCGATTTCGTGCGATATCGATGTAAGATTGGGAAATCTCGAAGCCAATGCCTGTCCGGCTTGTAGCTTGAGCGGCTAATATTGTACTCCCAGCACCCATGAAAGGATCAAGAATAGTATCCCCAGGTTTCGTATAGATTTCTAATAACCGGTGAACTAATTGTTGTGGAAATAACGCTGGATGATGTAATCGTGATTCTGCGAGAGTTTTTTTGATGTCCCATATACTAATGGAGTACCGCGTCCATGTTTTCCCATCTAATGTATTTAACCGACCTTTACTCTGTCGCTGATTTTTTCTGGGCATTGCCATTTCCCCCAGTATAATGCAATTCAGATTTACGGATTCTTATCTGTGTAAGCTATTTTCAGCTTAGTAGAATTAAATGGTAAATTCTGTTTCTTTGTTCGTCGAAGTAAGAGCCTTGCTCAAGACGAGGCGAGAAAGACTCGTGAAGGCATTCTCTACGTTATTTCCGTTTAATGCTGAGGTTTCGAAATAATATGCATTAAGGCGCCGAGCAAGTCGATCCCCAGAAGTAGTACTGACCACTCGATTGTCAACAAGATCTGCTTTTGCACCCCAGACAGCAGGTACGTATTCTTCAATCACTCCGTTCACCTCAGGTATCCAGCGTTTCTCGATATGACGAAAGGATTCAGGTCGAGTGATATCGAAGATAAAAATAACCCCTTGAGCTCCTTGATAATACCGTTTTCGAAGGGCGCTGAACCGTTCTTGGCCAGAAGTGTCCCAGAGGGCGAGGCTGATATCGAATCCATCAACCTGGAGTTCTTTGTTAGTAACATTCATTGCTATTGTGGTTAGGTAGTCATGTGTGAAGGTATTGGTGGAAAATCGTCGGATAAGAGATGTTTTTCCAACGGCCCAGTCACCACAAATGATTATCTTAAAAACGTATTTGGCGTCACTTTTCTGTGACACGGCGACACCCCCGACCTATCGCTAGTTTCTAAAATATCACCTTTAAAGCTGTCGTCAAGGAAAAAACGAATTCGAAGGTGTTGAATTTATGTGTCGAGGTGATTAGCTAAGGCGTATGGACAAAGAGTGTTTAGAGGGCAGATATTACATTTGGGATTGCGGGCTGTGCAGAGTGTTCGCCCATGAGCGATGAAAAGCCGATTTACGCGATTCCATAGTTTCTTTGGTAACAATGCCATTAAATCTGATTCAACTTGTGTTGGGGTTTTTCTATTACTAAGACCGAGCCGTTTTGATATGCGAAACACGTGAGTATCAACTGCGATTCCTTCGATTTTTCCAAAAGCTCGAGTAAGTATGATATTTGCGGTTTTTCGTCCGACTCCGGGCAACCGGATAAGTTCGTCCATGGTTTGTGGAACTTCACCATTGAAGTCTTCAATCAACATACGGCACGCGGCTTGGAGGTGTTTGGTTTTTTGTCGGTAGTACCCTACTTGAAAGATATCCTGTTGGAGTTCGAGTGGATCAGCAAAGGCAAAATCTTCTATACGACGATATTTTTGGAATAACTGAGTTGTCACCTTGTTAACCTGGACATCAGTCGATTGGGCAGAAAGCATGGTAGCAATGAGATACTCCAGTGGAGAATGAGCCTTCAGAGTCAATGGTTCTTGGGGATAATGTACTTCAAGAAGCTCGACAATGTGAAGTGCACGTGCCTTATCGTCCATTTTTACCACAAAGCATCAATCCAAAAAGATTCCTGTATCAGTAATAAATAGAATTTTACGCTATTACAATAAATCGCATGTAATTCCTTAGGACACACATAACAATCATATATCACGAAGAAAGAATTATGGTTGTGGTTCAGAGATAAAGGACGGCTGCCGGTAGTTCCTCTAGAGGAACCGCTGAGGAAGCTCCAATCTCCCATAGGTAGCGGTACAGCGTGAGCTGTAAGGCGAGAGCCTTGCTCTGGAAACAGAAACGACACGACCAGCGCTGATATGACGATGAGGCAGTTGAGGATTCGCAGTAATGGGGATCCAAGCGGCGTGTTGGTAACAAGACGCCGGCTAACCTGTTGAGGATGGCGTTGGAGCCGATGAAACGGTCCATCACCGTGGGAGCAAGCCCAAATAGGTCATCAATGAGGAGCCTACTGAGGTGACGGGTAGGGTGCTTAGCTAGATGCCGTCACGTCATTCAAGGTAACTTGAATGATTGAACAGAAAATGGGCTACTCTTATCACTGAACCACACACCTTTTCTCTTTATGGTGGTTTAGAGTGGACGCTCCTCAAATACTAGTGCTGCGGTTACCTGGTTGCGACCCGAAAAAATGTAGTGCACTTAAACTTGCGCGGTTTGGATTAGTCCGATTGTTGCAGAGCCCGCGTCAAATAAAGGGACGTCCGATTGTATTGAATCCATTTGCATCCAAAGCGTTTTCACCTGCAGACGGGCCTCTAGCAGAGAAGGCAGGTATTTTGGTTTTAGATTGTTCTTGGAAAGATGCTGTCGAAATGTTCCAAGAACGAATACGAGGAGAGCCGAGGGGTCTTCCATATCTAGTTGCTGCTAATCCGATTAATTATGGAAAAATTGGAAAATTGAGTTCAGCGGAGGCGGCAGCCAGCGCGTTATTCATTTTAGGTTTTACACAAGCAGCGGAAAATATTCTCAATCTCTTCAAATGGGGTCCTCACTTCTTGGAGCTTAACGCTGAACCCCTTTCTGAGTATCAAAACGCAACAGATAGCCTGGATGTGGTTAAACGGCAACAACTGTTTATGAGCAAGTAGGTTGTTTGCTATTCACTAATAGGTATTCGGAGATGGTAAGCGATTGGACTTGCCCTGGGGTTTGCCAGGACTTTGGGTATGTACTCTCCTAAGTCAAAGGCGATCATGCCTTGACCCTTTTCTTGAAATGCTAATAATCCTGCAGCGCCATTGACAAATGCACCAGCGCAGGCACTAAGAAATGAATTAACACCCTGGGCACGAAAGCCGGCCACAATTCCTGCCAAAATGTCGCCCGTTCCCCCAACACTCATTATAGGATGCCCTGTCCAATTAAGCCGGGTTTCATTGGGAGTAGACATGATATCGACAGGCCCCTTCAATAAGACAATGCATTTGAGTGTTTTCGCTAAATTCCGTACTTGTTGAGCCCGCTGGAGAAGAGGTTGTGCTACATCAATTCCTCTGATGCGTTTGAATTCACCAGCATGTGGAGTGATAATTGTGTTCGCTCCAATTTTCATTGCACGAGAGACGACCTTGAGTGCATCTGCATCAATGACTATTGGTTTTTCTAAGCGATTGGCAATTGTGAGGAGTTTTCCGATTGAATCTAAGGTTTTATGATGAGTTCCCAGTCCAGGACCAATGAGAACGGCTTGAACTTCAGACATCACCTCTTCGATGTGCGGAATGTCATCATTATTCAAAAATCGTCCTTGGAGGGTTACTGGAATTAAGTCCGGAGATTGGCTCGTTGCCGCTGTAATAACATGTGATGGGGCAGCTAAATACACAAGATCCACGCCACTCCGAAGGGCTCCTACTGATGAGAGTATTGGTGCCCCAATATATTGTGGGCTTCCGCCAATAACCAATAATCGTCCATAATCACCTTTTCTCGAAAAAAGTGAACGGGGTTGTGTGGCTTGAATAACATCTCCAGGTCCAACGTAGAGTTCAGCTTCGGGGGGTATCCCAACATCGGCGATAACCAGTTTTCCAATGTGTTCTTGATTGTTAAGTAACCCAATTTTTGCGCGATGAAAAGTGACCGTTAGGTCTGGTTTAAATGCGTCTTTAGTGGTGGGTTCACCAGTATTAGGATGAATGCCGGTTGGTATATCAATTGCGACTTTGAATGCATCCATCTTATTCATGAGCTGGAGTGTCTTTTCGTAGGGTATTCTCGGCTTACCTTTTACTCCAGTTCCTAACAATGCATCAACAACAACAGTTGCTTGAAGTTTAGGGAGTTCTGATGTGTCTTTTACAATATGGAGCTTAATTGAATGGCGCATTTTTTGAACGATTTCCCAATTTGCAGCAGCAGGAGCGTGTTGAATACTCGCAGGATCTCCCAAGATAATCAGGTGAACAATTCGACATCGGGGTGCAAGATGACGGGCAGTGACAAATCCGTCGCCGCCATTTCCACCCAATCCTGCAAAGATTACAACGCTAGGTAACTGTTTATATCGCCTAAGAATTTCATAAGCTACAGAACGTCCAGCATTTTCCATCATTATAAGCCGACTTACGCCCATAAATTCTGCATTCCACTCAATTGCACTCATTTCTTCGGCGAGTAAGGTTCTAGTATTATTCATTTTCGACCCTTCCTGTCTATTCTATATTGAAGTTTGCTGGACGATAAGGCTTTTGACTGGTTGGTTATATTAGCTCTATTAGTTGAATTTTGGGTGAACATAATGCCAAAGGCATATGTACTGATTGTAGCAAAAAAGGGCGTTCAGAAAGATGAACTGCTCGAGCCCTTAATGAAAATCGATGAAGTGAAAGAAGCGTTCCAAGTTCTTTGGAATTTTGATGTTGTAGCAAAAATCATTGTAAAAGATATCCGTCAATTAAAGCATACCATCATCTCAAGCATACGTCAGTTACCAGAAGTTGAAAAAACTGTTACACTCATTGCCGCCGAAAATTAAGATCAGACACCTTATCGTCGATCACTGCCAAGGAGATATTTCAATTCATCCAGTTCAATATCCCTCGGAGGTAATACGACATCAGCGCGATAGCGGCATTGATACACTTTTTTTCCAAATTGATCAATCCATTCGAATAGTTCAGCATACATCTCCATAGCCTGAGTGATAGAGCCCCATCTTGCCTCCTCAAAGATATGATCCCACCGTTCACTGAGTTCTTCGAGAATCTCATCTCGTGTGGGTCTATCGATTAAGCGGTAGCCTTCATTCGTTATGCGTATTACGAGCAAAGCAAGACCCCATAATTCAAGGCTCTAATCCTTTTTTACTCCATTCCTCTCCTCAAAAGCTTTATAGCACGGTATTGGTGACTGAACAGACAGTCATAATTTGGGCTCGTAGCTTAGCTAGTCACCCAGGAAGCTCCTGTGTGGGCAAAGTCAGAGCATCGGGCTTTTAAGGGAGAACTCTCTGCGCGATGATTCCCTCATCGAGCCAATTCAATTCTTCTGAAGAAACCCGAGGGTCGCGGGTTCAAGTCCCGCCGAGCCCGCCACTATTTTACTCATAATGAAAATTTTGCTAAGCAAATAAACTGGTGCGGGGGCTGGGATTTCCAGTTGTTCTAACCAATGTAGAACTACATTTGAACCCAGGAACGCCTACACGACAGGGTTCTGAGCCCTGCGCCTATGATCCTTCAAACCCATCTTCTGGAATCTCAGAAAATGGAGAAGATTGACCATGCTTGGCTACCCCCGCAATGATAGGGGAAAATAACACTTCCAGAATGTAGCGAATAACTTTTTCTATGGAATATTTCGAGGCTAGATAACATCATTCTTACAACAGTTGTTAGTAATCAAAGAGCTGTTGGTAAAGCGGATTAAACTCAGACATGTTGCCCAAAATTTACCTTGCAAAATGTAAGGTCATGATCGTGTTCAATTCTGCCATCATGGGCAGATACTGACTTTTCAAGTCTGTAATTTTTTACCTTAAAACAGGCGTTTAGTGTTTCTGTTAAGCGAGGGGCGACACTTGATCATCCGCAAGTAGAATGATTAACAGCAAAGATGACGCCCTTGCACAAAACGTGGGAAGATTTTGCGAATCTAGGGTCCGAGATAACCTTTTTCTCTAACACGAAATATACGATGAAAGTGTGCCATCTTCAATTTCCCCTTTAAAACAACGGTATTGGATCCACCACCTTCGGAATGCAGCTGTATTGGCAAAGATTCGTGTCCTAGAATGTCTAAAAGACAGGAGTTGTTTTGACGCTCAAGGAGTGGGGGCTGGTGGTGATGTAACAAAAAGGTTTGATTTTCTTGCTGAACAAACCATGATTGAGTACTTAGGTAAGTTAAGGTCGTTTACGCTAGTTAGTGAAGAAGCGGGAACGCAACAAGTAGGACGCAAGCCCGAAGGGTTTGTGATCATGGACCCTATTGATGGTAGTACAAATTTAAGCCATAATATCTCCTTTGCCTGTATTTCAATTGCCTTTGCTACAGATTTAAAATTTGATTCACTAGAGGCAGCAGTTGTACTGGATTTGTTTTCAAGAAGTTGTTATCATGCAATGCGCGGAAAGGGAGCCTACCGAGAACACCAACAGATTCGCCCTGCCCCTGCAAAAGCTCTGGAAGATAGCCTCATCGGTGTAGATCATTGGTTCCCCGATAAGCCAATGAGTAAGAACGCTTTGGATAGTGGCAAAGCACCGATTCGTTTTACACGCCATTTCGGTGCGAATGCATTGGAATTGTGTTTTGTTGCAGATGGTAAACTAGATGCCTTTGTCGATCTGCGCGGGGTATTTCGGGGAACTGACTTAGCCGCATCATTTCTAATTTTGGGAGAAGCGGGTGCAGTTCTAATTGACCCAAGTGGGAAATCTGTCAGTGGACCTTGTACTAATGATGCAAAGTATGCCTATATCGCGGCACGGGATTCTGCGTTGGCACAAGAATTGGTAGCTCTTGCTTCAGGACTTACAACCAATCCATAAAAAAGGTAGCCAGATTTTTAGTCATTTATTGTTTCAAGAATAGACACAGCATTCCATATTCCTGTTCGAGCATGGCTGGGGCAATTTGGATCAAGTGTTGCATCGCCTAGGCGCGATATGGCATTAGATGCGCGCACTGCAGCAGACCCTAGCTCGCCATGAAGTTGTTCAATAGCCTCGTTTGCAGCTCGACGGATATTCCGAGGAACGGTACTATCTTCTCCAATCTGAGACAGAATCATTGTTGCTTGATCAATTTTCTGCAAAGTTTCTTCTGAAAGCTCTTTTTTCTTATTTTGTTCAGCCATGCGAAGTTCCCCTCGTTTAGGTTGATTATAGAAGTTGAGTTGGAAATACTAAGATTACTTAAAAGCTTTTTTCACTGATAATAGAGATTGTATGTCTGATGAAAACATCACAAAACGCATGGGCCAGTTACTTCGAAAAGGTGCCGCCTTACTGAATATAGCATGTCCAAAATGTAACACACCCTTACTTCGGTTAAAAGATGGAACGATGTATTGCACGAAATGTGATATCGAGGTCGTAGAGCAACGAGCCAATGCACAAAGTTCTGGGGTAGCAAGCAGTGATGTACTGAATTTAGTTGCTAGTAAGGTTCTCATGAATCTTGATAGCTTAACCCGAGCACTACCGGATAAACCTCACCCAGAAGAAATTCGTGCGTTTGCTTCCATCGTAAAGGATCTAATTGAGATTCTACGAGGAATTCGTGAGTTACAAGGTTAACAGCTAATCTTCTGGGTGATATATTGCATCGAGGGCGTCCCGCATCTGTTGAGCCTTAGCCTTACCAATACCATGGATCTCTGCTAAC
The DNA here is from genome assembly GCA_048882025.1 of Candidatus Thorarchaeota archaeon. Taxonomy (GTDB): domain Archaea; phylum Asgardarchaeota; class Hermodarchaeia; order Hermodarchaeales; family Hermodarchaeaceae; genus Hermodarchaeum. Next base: position 12,843 of record JBHLSA010000013.1, read on the forward strand.
TTCTCACTGCTCGCGTTGACAATGGCAGTAATAGTGCCAAATTTGGAAAGCAGACGTTTTGCCAATGTTGTATTGACACCAGGTAATCCGGCAACAATGTATTCTTGAAGATTAGATATGCTTAGAACTGGTTTTTTTCCACGAATGCTTAGTGTTCGTTTGCGATCACTTTGTTCTTGGCGCGCAATTGCGAGTAAGAGAGCTGCAGCTTCTTCGTGAGTTTGAACATTTACAACGGGAACATTGAAATCAGTAATAGCTGTGGACAATGCTCCACGAATAGCAGCGGGATTTATAGCGCTTGAACCGTAAAGGCTTGGACCTGTGATTAGTAGCAATGGAATATCAAAATTATCTTTTAGTGCACTAAGCTGTTGAAATAAGCGGCGGTCAATAATTGACTGAGCAAAGTCATCTGGTGTTTTTGCTTCAACAGCCACCCGGTCAGAGAGAATGTAATCACCCACCTCGAGAGTTTCAACTTCAATCAAAACGTTTAGTTCTTTGAGTGCCTTTGTAATTGATGAACGAAGTTCACGAGTATCTACAATTATCTTGACTGGGACGTCTTCACTAGGTTTAGGATCGCGATTTTTAGAGCCCATGAACTCTTTCAATGTTGATTGTTTTCTTGTGCGCTCAAATTCTCGAGACATCGCATTCATCTCCTTGAGTAATCCTTGCATCTTGGTTTCTCGATGAATAGAAGCCCAATAGTATCCTTGGTCACGTGTTCCTAGGGCTACTAGAACAATAACACGGCCGGGATGGGTTCGAGCGGTTCGACCGCGGCGTTGTATTAGACGAACAGCACTAGGCACGGCTTCATAAAAAATGACCAGATCACATTCTTGGATATCTAATCCTTCTTCTCCAACACTGGTGGCAACTAAGACGTTATAGGTTCCCTCTCGGAAAAGCTGGAGAATTTCTCCTTGTTCCTTTTGAGTTAATCCGCGATCACCGCGACGGCTAGCTTGACCAACAAACCGAATAGGTCGCGTATTAGAAGCCTGATTGAGAGTTTTTTCTAAGAGCTTAGCAGTATCTCGAAACCGTGTAAATACCATAATTCGTGATTTTGGAGAAACTTCTAATTGCTCTGTGACGAGCTGGAAGATTTTCATTAATTTTGGATGCTCAATATTAGCAGAGATTAATTCATCAATGATTTCTTGCGCTGCTTGAAGATCAGAATCTTGAATTAATCCTTGTATCGCCTTTGATGCTTTTCCAAGGCGTGCCTCTCTCTTTAGATTTTCAAAATATCTTTGAAGTGCAGAAACGCCTTGGGTTTCTAACAGTTCAATACAGTGAAAAAGTCGTATCAATGCTGCACAGTGCGAAACTATCTGGAAAAGATTACTAGGTGGCGATGGCTCTTTGGCAATACGTTGTTGAATTTGCCGTTGCAATTGTAGGATCTGTCGTACTGAAATACTCTGCGGGCTAATGGAGTCAATGAGCGCGGCTTCTTTTATCGGGATCAGTCGATTTTTAATAGCACGTCGCAATGCTTTACCAACTTGTTGGAATGCTTCCGGTAGTGTGATTTCCAGCCATTCAAATTCAACTGGCGGTAGGTAGGGTGCAACATCTGGGCTGTCGCGAGTTCTGAGTTCAATGTTGGTTATTCCCAGATTAGTTACTATCTCACGAATTTTTTCAATTTCAGATCCAGGTGACGCTGTAAGTGCCAAGAGCAAAGGGGATTGGGCGTGTTTGAAATATTGTCCCGCAATAAAGACATAGGCATATTCACCGACAGCGCGGTGGGCTTCATCAACTACAAGTAAAGACACATTCTCTAGGTCATAACGTCCAGCTATTAGATCGTTCTGAAGAACTTGAGGAGTCATAAAGGCTATCTGAGTTTGTGACCACAGTTGTTGACGTTTTTTTGGATTCACTTCGCCTGTGATAATGTGCATTTGTTCCTCTGAGACGGTCATTAGCTCTTGAAAGGTTTTCATATGTTGGAGTACTAAAGGCTTGGTCGGAGCAAGAATTACACATTTTGAATGAGGAAATTTATGTAACTGGTATGCGGCTTCTAAAATTGCGATAACGGTTTTCCCAACGCCTGTGGGTAGCACAACCAGAGTGTTCCATTTCAGCGCCGTGCCAATGATCGTTTCCTGATACAGCCTTTTGGCTATAGTGTTTGGTTTGATAAGCGGATGTTGGACAAATCCTCTTTCAGACATTCAAATCGCAGCACTTTTTGGTTGAATCAGATATTTTTATTTGAAACAACTTTATTACTCGGATTTATATTACACTATAATCCACGTCTTATTGAAAATGGAGTGTGTTCTTCATGTCAAAATCCAGTGTGCCATCGATGGCTGAAGCGGAAGTGTATGAATTACAGATGCCTGGAAATATCATTGGAAAAGAGGTTATTGATGGAAGCGCACGACGAATAGGAATTGTGCGAAGCCTTCGAATAATGCTTCCTCCTGGTAAAGTCGAATTACAAGTCAAGGGTTTAGGAGTAGAACTTCCCATTGATGTTTCCAACATATCAGCGGTGGGAAATGTTATCCAACTATCGAATACCGTTAAGGAAGCCGAAGAGATTTCTATTGCTGATGTCCAACGCTTGCGTGAAGAAACGTGGAAAGAGGTTCAGGGATTAATAATTCGCTAAGAACCACACCCCCTTGAAAGACCACAGTTTTTATCTTGCATGCAGAAAAGCCGTTAACTGACAGTCTATGATGAGAATGAAAAAGAAGAAGCCCTATCTTGGTCCTCTCTTACTCGCATGGTGTGATTCGTGTAACGTCCCATTAGTAAGAAGAGCACGCTGTAATCGATGTGGCAGTCAAGCAAGGCCTGTCCCGGTTACACCCCCAGGAGATGCCCGACCGGCTTTTCCTGAAGACCGGAATAAGATTATCGAATCAATTTCGATCCAATATGGAAAACCGGTTGCCGAGGACCTTATCCCAGCAGATAAGATTGTGCTGTTAAATGCGATTCCAGACATTGATTGCACTGAAGAAATTATTGTCGATGGACAAATCATTGGACTTCATCGGTTCCAAATTGCAACTCTATCATGGGTATTTATTCCCAAAATGGAAGGCGCCCGACGAATAATTCGGTTAACAAAAACAAAACAAGTCATTATTGAGGATGCAGCCGTTAATTTCATTGTCAAAGGAGCTAATCTTCTCAGGCCTGGTATCAAAACGGCTGATTCGTCAATTCGTCCGGATGAATATGTGATTGGTGTTACCGAACAAGGATTTGCGGTTCTTGTTGGTATTGCCACTATGACAGGTCAGGAAATGCTAACCAAAGAGCGCGGCATGGCGATTAAAAAGCGTTACAAAGCTGAACCGCAATTACCTAAAGAATTAGCTAGCGGCCAAACTTGGCAAACTGTATTAGAGGCTAATTCGCACCTTCTTCAGCGAATAGAAAACGAAAGCCTTGATTTCATTAAGAATACTGTTCATGACTATCAATTGCCTCCAGTGGTTGCTTTTTCAGGAGGCAAAGACAGCCTTGCTGTTCTTCTCTTAACAAAAAAGGCTCTATCAGATACGCCTTTTCATGTCATGTTTATTGATACAGGGATCGAATTCCCAGAGACCGTAGAAAATGTGTACACAACAACAGCCAAATTAGGATTGGAGGAAAAACTATTAGTGAAGCATGTTGAAAAGGACCAGTTTTTCCGCGTGCTTGAATTGTATGGCTTTGTAGCTCGTGATTATCGAGTTTGTTGTAAGACGGTTAAGCTCGGACCAACCAGCCAACTCATTGATGAACATTTTCCTGAAGGATGTTTGAGTTTTATTGGTCAGCGACGATACGAGTCACATCGTCGTTCTGTGGGAGGGCGAATTTGGAAAAACCCGTGGGTGCCCAAGCAGTTAGGAGCAAGTCCAATTCATAATTGGACTGCATTGATGATTTGGCTTTACCTTTTTCACGAAAAGGCTCCGTACAATCCACTTTACGAGGCGGGATTTGAGCGTATTGGATGCATGTTTTGCCCTGCTTCACCAATGAGTGAACTACAAGTGATTGCAGAAAAATTACCTACGGAGTGGAAACGATGGTATGCAATCGCTGAAAAAATAACTCAACAACAGGGATTGAATGAAAAGTGGTTGAATCATGGATTCTGGCGGTGGAAAAATCCACCCCCTAACATTCAAGATCTTGCAGAGCAGATGGGAATTGAATTACCATCTAAAGACCGTGGTCAGCTTAACAAATCCGTATCTTACAACTTTTCTTTAGAACATGATCAAACAACGCAAGAAGCTTTGATAAGAGGACAATTTAGCGCTCCGATTGATTTACAATCCGCAGCGGCTTTTCTTCCGGCTCTTGGTTCAACAGTTATTGATCTGGAACGCACCATAATTGAAGTTACGATTCACCAGCACACAGGGCAGATAAGAGCTACACTTTTTGAAAGCGGATATTTTGTTTTAACTGGTGCCGTGACACCTGAAGATGCCAGTAAGTTTGCCCGAACAGTGTTGCGAGGACTACTATGTACGGGTTGTGGAACCTGTCAATCACTCTGTGAAAGCGATGCTATAATCCTTGACTTGGAAAAGGCCTATGTGAAGACCGAGGAATGCATTCAGTGTGGAAAATGCCTACGGGGTAAATGCCCCACCTTATACGCTCTCTAAAACAGCCGATTTAAACCCCACAAATGGTTTGAATCGCAAAAAAGCTTTTCAAGAAATACTTATGATGGATACTCTATTCCATGAACGTGTATTGAGCGACCTATTATGAGCGAGGATGTAAGAAGCACAATCTCGCTGTACAAACGTTTATTTAGTCTACCAAGGGACCGAACTCTTGTTCTTATCATTGTTGGAGCATCTCTCCTCATCGGTGGTTTAACTGAAATCTTAAGATACCTCGGAGGAGGTTCTCTGTTTGGAATTGTGTTTTTGAGAGGGGCCCTTCGTGGATTGATTATTACACTGCCAGCCGTGATTATTACATTACTCGCGTTTCGATTTGGAACTCGTAAAGGTACGATATTGAATTGGCATCGATTACTTGGGGTAGTAACTACAGCTGTCATTGTCCTGCTCATTATCTGGTTCCTATCAACATTGATTGGATGGGCTATAGAAATCATATTCAAAGTTCATTTTGGTCCACTAGCCGGTAGTGGAATTGCCACAATGTTTTATCTTCGTAACTTGATTCTTGCAGCAGCCTTTACATCTGCCATTATGTTGCTTATCGTCCTAAGCACTAGTAGAGTTGGGGTCACTACTGGCATTCTGTTATCTCTCGTCTTTCCGACCACCAGTATTGTGTTATATATTCTTACAGAACCTGCACCCACACAATGGATTTTCCTTATAATCTATTTTCTGTGTGCCCTGGTGTTTGTGGGTGCATCTTGGATTCTACTGTTTGCGGTAGGACGCCCATTGAAGAAAGCCTTCAATGTTGATGGTATACAGATGTTCCGTGGCTTCCTTGAAGTATGGATGGAAGGAAAGGCAGACCTTATGGAGCAAATGTTAACAACAATTGGGCAAGAAATGAGACTCCCTCTTTCAGTAATGAAGTTTACAACTGAAACAAATGATCCCCGCCTAGTCTTTGTCATACCTGGAATACATCCTGGACCCTTCAAAAATACAGGAAGTAGTGCGCTACCTAATAGCATAGGTGACTGGGGCCGAGATGCACTGAACTCTATTGCATGTGCTCCGCATGGCACAGCAACACATGATTTGAATCTTGTTTCAAAAGAAGAAGTTAATCAATTCATGGGAATGGTGCAAGATGCCTATTCACAGGCTAGTTCAGTCCCCAATGTTAGTCAATTCACTCGTGCGACTTCAGGAACGATGCAGGTAGGTTGTCAGATGTTTGGTGATACAGCAGTTCTTTTCTTTACGCGTTCACCAGTTGAAATGGATGATATCAGTTTACCAGTGGGTAACGAGATTGCCACGGAAGTAAAGAAACTGGTAAAAAACTGCATTCTTATTGATACGCATAATTGCATGAGTGAACTGAAAGAATCGGTATATGAAGGATCTGAATTAGTACCTGAAATGATTAACGCCGCGATAGCCGCTACTCGTAAGGCGATGAAAACCCCACGTGGAAC
>JBHLSA010000014.1:0-18782 GCA_048882025.1 Candidatus Thorarchaeota archaeon
TATCAATCCACTCCCCCTCGATTTAACTGTCACAGTAGCCGACCCCATTGAGATCACCTATGGAGAAAACTTCTGGGTCGAAATCTATGTAGAAACCATATTTGGTGATCCATTGACTGATGCTACTGTCACATTCTCATGGGTCGGCGGTTCTGCCATAAACTCGAGTGGTCCTGGTGGTTATTATGGAACTTGGTTCCTTTCCTCCTCTGGAACCATTGGTGTCCACTATGTAACTGCCTTTGTCAATCGCACGAATTGTGCCCAAAGCTTTGCATCAATCGTTGTAAATGTCATGCAAATTCCAAGCTTCCTTGACACAGTTCCCAGTGGACGTTATTCCCTAAACTTTACAATTGGCACTTCCTTTAGCCTACCCGTGAATTACACAACGCAATTTGGAGCCCCTGTCCTCAGCGCCCTTGTTACCTATTCTGTTGGGACACTCAGTGGCAATTTCATTGAAGTTGGCGGGGGAATCTACAACGTCACCATCGACACTACTGGATTAATTGCAGGATCTTATACCATCTATGTAACTGCCTCCTCACCAAATGTTGACTCACAATCTCGGGCAATCAGTCTTGTTCTGACTCTTCTTCCCGCGGCTCTTGAGCCTGAAACTACAACCTACGTGGTCTATTGGGGATTAGACTTTACCATAAACATCTATTTCCGAAATCTATTCAATGACACACCAGTCACTGGTGCCAGTATCGAATATTTCTGGGGACCCTATACCGGAAATCTCGCTGCAAATGGAACAGACGGCTGGTATACCATCACTCTACCCAGCACAGCTTTTGCTGCCGGGTCGGTGTATACAGCTACATTCGCTGCAAATCAACCAAGTTTTGAATTTGTGGTAAGTTCTGCAACCATTTACATAGAAGCGCGACCCACCCAATTGGAACTAGTAGATGCCATGATGTACTTCCCCCAAACCGGAGATATCACATGGCTAAATATCTCTGAACCTTGGACAGTTCCTCGAAGCGACGTCCTCTATCTCTATTTCAACTTCACCGATTATACAAATGATACAATTCCTGACGCAACCGGTGCTTATAGCTGGCAATATGGAAGTGGAGTTCTCATCTATGACAACGGTTTGTACTATGCCCTATTGAACATGACCCAAATTTCACCTGCCAATTATTATCTCGATATTACCTTCTCACGCCAAAACTACGAGACTAAACAAATCCTCCAGTTACCTGTTACCGTTACACTGGTGCGAACCGAAATTCGTGGGCTTCCAACAAACACTCAAGCGTTTACCGGTACAGTGATGTCTTTCACACTTACGCTGTGGGATCTCGATCACAACATTTCCATTCCCAACTCCATTATCACCGTAATTATCCCAGGCATCACAGATGATCAAGGTTTGCAACTAACAGACAATGGCGATGGCACCTATACCCTCTCCGCAGTTAGTTTTCCCGCTGAAATTACCTATACCATGCAGTTTACCGCTGAAACAGGGTTAATCTACTCGATTGCCATGCATCAAATCAATGTGAATGTCAGCCTGCACCCAATCGTACAAAACGCCATCCGGTTAGGTTTAATCGCCGCAATTATCGGCATCATCATTCTCATCACTTGGTTAGCCTATACACGCATTTTCGCTATTCCTTGGCTCGTTCGTAAGATGCGCAAGATGTCCACTACTCTAGGTAAAGGACAAACACCCACTCTCTCCCATCGCGACATCAACCGCATTGCTACCCGCCCCGAATCCATGGAACACATCATCGAACCAGCCTATGGGGCAATTGGAGTGGCTATCGCCACATCCGTTTTACCTGCGGCAATCACCATCGAAGAACGTGAAGCCGAAGATGAACTCATCTGGCAAGACCTCGAAAAACTCGAAGGCCTAGGACATGATCAAAAACTCGAACTCTTCGAAGAAATGAAACGCATTCCACCCAAAGACCGCGTCTGGTTCCTTGAAGATCTCAAAGCCCAAATGGCTGATGGCACTCGCTTCGGACGCGCCCCTTCTGAACTCACAACCATTCCTGAAGGCATTGATCCAAGTATTCACGCCCGACTCCAACGCATCGAAGCCCTCGGAACCGCTGAAAAAGAAGCCGTCGTCGAACAACTTCGTGGCCTTTCCAAAGAAGAACAAGAAGAAGTCATCCGGGCTCTCGAAGAAACCGAGCGTAAATCGGGCTAAATACAATCAAACTGGGACACAAAATGTGTCCCTATTACTTTCTTTTTCTTTAGGTCAACTATTTTTCCAAATCACAATCTAAAAGTAAACCCAATGAACACGTCAATTTCTCTATATGACGGTGCCGATGTTGCACTTGATATTGAAGAGTTTATTTTCATGGAGAAAGAGAAGAACCCACTCACTGGAAGAACTGAAATATCTAAATGATGAGAATTTTATTAGGGATTAAATTGACAGATAAAAAGGCATACAACGGTTATGCCTTAGAATACCCTAAAAAACTGGTATTTCTGGCGAATTGTATAACTCCAAATTATTTGACTAAATCTCGTGGTTGTAGTATCTCGCAGTCTGCTTTCGTTAATTAAATGTTTCAGGAAACATAGATAAAACCTAAAATCAATGACAATACTACAGCGGTTTAAGTACTCTAGGCTAGATTATCCGCTTCCTCTTGAGGTGTGCTAAATTGAGTAAGAAGTCTAATTTTCTAATTCTCTCTGTGTTCTTATTCATAGTTATTATTCTTAGCCCTGCAGGTATGAATCCTGTTGAAACTGTTAGAGGGGCACCTCTCCCTAATTCCCCCTATTTCGGAAGTGGTTCAAACATTAATGTATATGATTTTGCTCGTAATGATAGCGACCTTTTCACTGATGGAATCAATGGCACCAGTTTCGAATATCTAGGCAGCTGGTTCGATGGCGGATACCGGGGATATCGGTTGCATACGATGGTGAATAATCTCTATAGGACAGAAGATCCCCTTCCAAATGGTGATTTTGATCAATATGACGAACCTGGAAATTATTGGAATTTAACTATTTCAACAGGTGGACTAGTCAAATCAATTGATAATGTAACTGGTGGAAATCCGGGTTATTGTTTAGATACAGAGCTAAAATATGGTCCTGTCAACAACTATGCTTATGCGCACATCGATAACCCCTTCGAATATTTTTCCACTATCACACCTGATAGCCTGAAAGTCTCCTTTGATATACGCTTTTCATCTGACATTTCTCAAGCTAGTTGGTTATCCGTACAAGTTGCAATCCACTATGGAGGCGCAGATGTCGGGAGCTGGAGCAATACCACTGACCTTTTCCATCCAACCGATTGGGAATCCAAACAATTCGATACCGCTGCAATTAATGGATCTGCAATTTTACAAATTACCATTAAGAAACAAGGAGGCGGAAAAGCTCCCGTCAAAGGACATGTCTATTTTGACAACTTCCAATATATCATCGGCACCGATAGTACACCCAGTGAAGTTGGTTTACAGCTCAATGGAAATAACGTTACTGATGCCATTGCACCTAATAATGCGGGTCAAATCGATATCTATGCAGATCCTGTAAAGAAAGAGGAAGCCGCAATGGCCACTTGTTGGAGTACTAATCAGCGCTTCAACTTTACTTCGCCTTTGTATTCGGATATCAGTTTTGATTATCAATATTACATGTATATTAAAAACCAGAGTGACACACTTGCACAAACCGAGTTCTGGGCGCTTGTCGATCAAGCTCCTGTGTGGAAAATATCATATACTGTTCCTTCAGGCCGACCTCCTCTAGGTCATGTGGGCTATTGCTACGGGCTTTATCTGGAACCGGGCTGGGGCTTCATCAACATCACCAATAATCTCGGGCAAACCATATCCAACTACACCTACAATCCTTCAAGCGGATTCATCAAACTTGATGAAGATATCGTTTCAGAAGGAAACTTGTTTCCCATCTATGCTTCCAGTGCGAATTACATTCAGCAAATCTATCCACAACAATCAGCTAATATGGGAGGTCCATGGACCAACGTGTCCTCTTCTGGATATTTTGTAAAAGACAACTACATCCGAGTAATGGCGACCCTTTCCCCAATTACCTCTGTGGGAAATGTAGCAAATATCTCTCTATTTTATCCAAATAAGACGCTCTGGCAGTCTGATGCCGTTCCAGTGTTCGACTCAGGACAGAATCGAGTTACCAGTACTGTCTGGCAAATTCCACAGATCAGTGCGGATGCCGCTGGTAGTAATTGGGTTATCACCGTGTCATTCAATAATGGCACCCAATCTGGAATGCGCCAACACGCTTTCTCAGTAGTAATAGAAACCATTGGAACCAAAATAGCTCCCGCCTCTGGTAAACGAGTGCTTTGGGGGGATACTGTCCTAGTTAATGCCACTTGGGAAAACCAATACACTGGTGCATACATCACTGATGGAGCTGCCCAAATTCGCTATATCGACCGTAATCTTCAAGTTCGATATGTAAATATGACCGCAAATGGTCAAGGCGCGTATTCATTATATTTTGGCACCAACCTGATGAGCCCCGATCGGGCGGCAGAATTTTACGTCGAATTAACACGCTATGGGTATCTAAACATTACAGGAACCCAACTCACCTATACAATCAATCTTGTCAACGATCTTAGTTTTACGATGATTAAGCCAACACAACAAACCGGTCCTAACGAATATACTGCGGAAACTACCAGTGCTGATGGGTATACCAGCCAAGTAAAGTTCTATGATTTATTCGAACAAGCCTATGTTCGAAACGACACAGGGGTATGGAATGAAAATGTTCGAGTTAACTTTACTCGTTACCATTGGACTGGAACTTGGGACTATTATAGTGAAGGCAGTTTTACACCGAATGCTTCGAATCCCATCATTTTCGAGAAAGTCGATTCTCAATATTCTGGTACAACCCAAGTAAAGTATGAAGTCACAATGCGCATTGTTGCCGCATCTTGGGATTTTGAAGTCCAAAACTTCACAATCATAATTAGAATTGTTCAGATTGCTACTGACCTTGATGCTTTTCGGACACTCATTATGTATCCTCCAACCGGCGATGGCTGGAGCCAATATAATAACAATACAGACGCCTATGAAGTTCGCCTCTATTGGAATGAAATCCTTAACATTACAGTGTTTTATCACTATGCTGAAAACGACACCGGAATTGACGGTGGAACCGCCAAGCTTCTTGTTAACACAACATTATACTCAATGTCAGATGCGGGTGGAGGGTATTATAGCTATCAATTGAACACCTCGTTGACCGGAATAGGTATTCGGGATCTATTTGTAAACGCTTCATATACTAGTTATGCAACACAAACCATCCAAATTCGGCTAATCGTGGAATCCCGAATCACACAGCTAACAAAGAACGTACCTGGATCTTTAGTCGATTTACCTTATGACGATGACTTCAGCGTCATCTTCACCTTCAGTGATATCGTCACTGGGATAGCAACTCCCATAACTGATGCAACTCCATCCATTGTCAGTGACCCTGCTATCATGTATACAATTGAAAATAACTATGATGGAACCTACGAGGTAATTTTTTGGGGGAATGTGAGTGAAGCGACCTACTATGTGACTGTGACATTCAGTCGCACTAATTACACCAGCAAATCTCAGTACTTCGAAATCATTATTCGTCCAATTCACACATCCGCCTTGGGTTGGGCGGAATCCGTTTCAGTTCCATGGGGCACCAATGTTACTATCACTCTTACCTACAACGATACAGACCATGATTATATTGCCATTGATGGAGCGACCATCATCTTTGTCTCAACTAATGGATTCTTCAATTCCTCACGAGACGTTCTTGGTGTGGACTATTGGCTTCAGTCCAACCCTGATGGCTCTTATACCCTTATCCTTAGCACTCTGCGAGTTGCTACTGGCTTACAACCCTTTACCATTAATGTAACCCTAACCAAAGATCATTTTGATACTTACTCTGTGTTTATTTCATTTCAAGTACGCGATAATCTAACAGTACTGCAACGCTTAACACTAGACCCGGGTACAACAGTACCTTGGGGCGATTATCTCACTATAACCCTCTCATTCAAGAATCTTGATAATAGTTCATCTCTAATTCTTGGGGCAATCATCGATTGCGATTGGGATGAATTCTACTGGAGTTATTCCTTTAATACAACCCTACAAGCCTATGTCTTAGTTATTCGAACTGAGAGTCGAAATGAAGGAAGCTATACACTAACCATCACAGCCAGTAAAGCGCATTATCAAACTTTCATGATCATCGAAAATTTCGTTCTTCGAAAAATACAAACGAGTCTTGACGCGGCGCCAGACTATGAGCCCGATTGGCCTGTGGGCTTCAATATTACCATTCGCATTGACTATTATGATTTGGATCATGAAAACCCGATTCCATACGCTGACGTCTACACTGATTGGAATGACACATACTACACCGTCATCTATTACGGAAATGGCACCTATGATTTAATTCTCAATACAACCTGTCGTGAAATCGGAACGCATTCAATCAATGTAACTCTTTGGCGGGAACACTTTGCCACACGGACAGTGTTTATTTCTCTAACATTAATTCCGATTCCGTTATTTGTCGATATTCTTTCCTCCTCACCTGTAACAACGGAATATAATTCAACCGACTTAGTAGTTGTCACTGCCCGTGTAACAGACCTATATGGGCGACTGATCAATGACTCCATTACGACATTCCATTGGTATGGGGGGAGTGGAACCATGTTATTTGTTGGAGCAGGTGTCTACAACGTCTCCTTCTCTGCTACTGCTGATACAGGAGCCTATGTGGTAACTATTCAAGCTAACAAAACCAACCATCAAATCGGCATCGGCTTTATCATGCTAAATATACTACCCACGGATACCAATCTTAGTCCCATTACCACAAGTATCCAAGTGGTGGTGGGTGAAAGTTTCGAGATTTCGGTGAATTTCACCACCATTTATGGTACAGGGATTCAAGATGCCACTGTAACCTATCTTTGGGCATATAACCGAACCGGGTCACTGTTTTTTGTTGGTAACAACATCTATAATGGCACTCTGGATAGCTCTGGATTAGTGGCAAGCCAATACATAGTTTATGTAACCGCAGGAGGACCAAATGTCGTTGAACGCATAACGACTATCAACGTTCTCTTGGTCCTGATTACCACAGAACTCCATGCCGATCCAACGATAATTGAAGTTTATTATGGTTTCAACTGCACACTTCAAATCTTTTTCAACGATACCACCAATAACTTGCCAATAGACGGGGCAAACGTAACTTATTTCTGGGGAACTCTTTCCGGTTCATTACAACCAAATGGAACCTCTGGATGGTATACCATCTCATTACCCACTACATCATCTTACGTTGGAACCCAATTGGTCACCCTCTCTGCTGATTACGAAGGCTATCAGTACGCCCTAACCTCAGTAAATGTAATCATCCGCCCACAATTAACAACCCTCAATCTGATTTCGGTTCAAAGCTATTTTGAACTCCAAGATCTTTACACAAATCATACCGGTATCACATGGACTATTCCTCGTGGAGAAATTTTGATTTTAGTGTTCAATTTCACTGATGCCTTCAACAACACTATAATTGGAGCTACTGGCACATACAGCTGGGAATTTGGAACTAGCATACTTGAATTCGAGGATGGTCTCTACATCGCGAGGATCGATCTAAGACAAGTTAATCCTGGTATCTATCCTCTCCAAATTAGGCTATTACTGCAAAATTATGAGGATGGTCGAAGTCCCTTCTATGAGTTGCGGGTTACAAGAGTACCTGCTGAAATTCAACTAGTTACCGAAATTGTCACAGTAGATACCGGAACAGCGTGGACTCTCGTAGTTTATTACAATGACACCTATCACAACTTGCCAATTATTGATGGAAACCTAACAATTACGATACCTGAGTTATACATTGAAAACGTGTACATGATTGACAATGGAAATGGATTTTACACTTATAACGTTCCCCCGCTTCTTTTTGAAGCAACTCTCCATATCGAGATAACGGCTTCAGGTGGATTCCAGTATCAATCAGATAATGAACAAATCGTTGTCCTTGTAACAATTGGTCAAATGGTTCGAAACTCGCTTCAATGGGGACTTATTGCCGCGGTTGTCGGAATCATTCTTATCATTACTTGGTTAGCCTATACCCGAGTACTTGCGATTCCTTGGCTTGTTCGGAAAATGCGTAAAATGAGCCGAACTATCGGGAAGGGTAAAGAGCCTAAACTTTCTAAGGGTGATGTGAGTCGAATTGGTACACGACGTGAATTGATGGTTCAAATTGCTGAGCCTGCATATGAAACTATTCAAATTCCCGCGTTGGTTATTCCCACTGAACTGGATTACGAAGAACGTTTTGCCGAAGATGAAGCCATTTGGGCAGAGCTAAAGCAGTTACCACGTTTAGAATATGATCAAAAACTCGAATTATTCCAAGAGATGAAACGAATTCCTGCGACAGAACGAGTGTGGTTCCTTCAAGACTTAAAACAACAAATGGCCGATGGAACTCGATTTGCGAGAAAGGTCAAAGAAGAAGTCGAGCTTCCTCCAGAGCTGGAAAAGGAACTTGAAACGCGTTTGAAGCAATTTCCTCAATTAAGTAATGCTGAAAAAGATCGTATCGCCAAGCAACTTCGCCTCGTTCCCAAAGAAGAATGGGAGGAAATCTTCAGCACCCTTGCTGTTTCAGGAGCTCCTGAAGTGATTAAAGATGAAGAACTTATTAGGCCGGATGAATTTCCATCAATAACCGAAGAAGAGCGACAAAAGTTACTAGAAGAGCTAAAGGATCTAACTGATGAGGAACGCCAGAAAGTATTGAGCACATTCCGCGAAAAACAAACTGAAGAAACAGCCAAGGGAAAGGTCGTGAAGGGCAAAAAAGACTTTGTTATTGACAAATCGGAAGACGAGGAGTAATCCATCTGGTAATCCCCTTTCGTAATGCAGCATAACCAAGCAATTATTCGTTCGAATAACTGGTAAAATCATTACAATTGAAGACCCGATAAGGCTCGTAGGAGTAAGTATCAATTATTGAGAAAGGCAACTGTTCTTCATCAAGACCGTAAATACTATTAGGTGGATTCACCTGCCTAGGTTTCTCAAATAAGTAGAATGTGGTGCCATTCTCATGACACAGCCTAATAACAGTGACCTTATGCTTCACCTCATCAAGGAACGACGCGCTATTCGTGATTTTAACACCCATCAACCGGTTAGTGATGACCTCCTCTACAAAATCATCGAAGCGGGTGGCTATGCGCCGAGTGCAGAAAACCAACAACCATGGCGAGTAATCATTGTCCGTGATTCAGCGAAACAGAAGCGTATAGGTGAACTCGCAGTGCAACGCACTATCGAACTCTTTGGCCGAATCACCCCTCGCCAAGAAATTGAACGGCGATTAGCCTATGTTGAAGCCTTGCCCAGCCGTGAACGAACTATTGACTGGCTAATTACTGGTCGACGCTTTGAATACATCAAAGGAGATCCTGAAACTGATGGCGCTCCTGTCCTTTTCGTGCTTGTGGTTGAAGCCACTCATGTGGGCAATTCCCAGCCCACTCTACGTGGAACTGGAGGCGTCTATGGGTGGAGCAGTCTACGCCACTCGGTTATTGCCGGGAGCATGTTCATGCAAAACTGTTGGCTTGCTGCCACCGCGCTTGGTCTGGGAGCATGTGTGTCAAGCGTTCAGCTGGATCACTATGATGATATTCGTGAAATTTCTGAGATGCTAGAAATTCCCCAACCGCATTGGATGCCAATCATGTGTCTGGCTATAGGTTATCCCAAATTCCCACGTACGCGTGGTCCTCCACGTCAAAAACCTGAAGAAATCACCTACATCGAAACCTGGGGGAACAATTGGCAACCAAAAAAATCTCTGATAAAAAATCATGAGGGACGATGATGTCTATGGATCAGTTCAAGATACTTCAAAAATTCATTGTAGCTTGGATGGATGAGCTTTGGTGGAGTATGCGCGATCGCGTTGGAGCCTTGTCCATGATTGAAAGTATACAAAACTCATGGAATGCAGCAGGACGAAAAGTTGGTGAAATTGCCAAAGCAGAAGGACTGGGCGTCGTCAAAACAGTCGAACTGAGCCATTCCATACTAGGTCGAATTGTAACGGTAAAGAATGATTCAGTACTTGTTTCCTCATGCCCATTTTGGGATCGCATTCTTGATGGAAATCTAGAGTATGGATTACGGTGTGAGGAATTCATCTGTGCGCCATTTCTTCTTGGCATTAAAGATGCTTTCAATGCAAAAGAAGTACAAGTTGAAACAAATCTTCGGCTAGCCCATGTTGCCAAAGCAAAACTGGAATATAAATTGAACAAACTAAGGGCAATGGATTCTCCAAATTCTCAAATAGAAGCTCAGAAAGCAAAACTTGAAAAACAACTTATCGCGCTCGGAAAAAGCCCTGCATGCATCTTTCATATCAAATAACAGCGAAAAATCTGTAAATCACTACTTTTTTTCAATGATGGGTTTAGCAAGCGCTATAAGCTCGTCTTCACTCAAATCTGCCTTCAAATGGTGAAATTCTAATTTTAATTGATCAAACTGTTTTAGAATTTGTTGTTTATTCTGTTTTGCATGATATTGTTTGACCGCCTGAGAAATTTGCCTAATCTGCTCTTTGGATGCTGAAATGCCATTCTTACGGAGAACAAACTCTATCAGATGTCTTCCAGCAAATTTCCCAAGATAATAACTTCGTTGTCTTCCGACCAACTCTGGATGAATTGGTTCGTAGGAAAGTGAGTGAGCTAATGTAGCGTGGACATGAATTCCTGAACCATGGTTGAAAGCGTTTTGACCGACAATCGCTTTGTGAACCGGAATTGGAATGGCAAAACTTCGTTCTACTAGTTGGGCGAGTTCAAAGAGACGTTCTGTTTTGATTTCAGTCTTTACGCCATATAGAATTTCAAGGGCCATTACTACTTCTTCAAGGGCCGCGTTTCCTGCCCTTTCTCCAAACCCATTTACACAGACATGGGGGTAGGTAACTCCCATTTCCACAGCGGCTAGAGTGTTAGCTGTTGCTAATCCAAAATCATTGTGACAGTGGATCCCCAGGGCATACGATTTCTTCGTCAAAGTCGAGAGCTTTTGACTTACCTCTTTTATTAGAAATTGGAGCACGCTTGGGCGGCAGAACCCCACTGTATCGGCTATCACAATTGTTGTGGCTCCCGCTTCAACCGCTGCATGAGAGATTTTTACTATTGTATCAATGTCACTCCGTGTTGCATCTTCCACGACATATGCAACTTGAGTACCATGTGCAACACCATATTCAGTGCACCGAACTAGGCGTTCAATAGCCCCCTCCAAATCCATTCGTAACTGGTATTCCAAACGTAATCGGCTGGGTGCAATGAAGATTGGAATCAATTCCGCTCCCGATGAAATACACGCCTGGATATCGCCCAGAACAGCTCGGGCTGGAGCGGCTAACTTTGCATTTTGGAATCCTTCTTTGGAAAGCTGTTTGATGGTGGCCTTTTCTTGTTCAGAAACCATTGGGAAACCCGCCGCAATAACATTGACTCCTATCTCGTCCATTAATTTCGCAATCTCTATCTTTTCATCGATAGTAAGGAGCGTTCCAGCGGTTTGTTCACCATCACGCAAAGTTTCATCCCAAATCCAAACACGATCTGGCATGGATGGTAAACGAAGATCTTCTCTTCGATTATGATTGATTATGAGGCCCGCAGACTCTAATTCGCTGGTCATATGTTTTCCTCCAAGAATCATTTACTAGGATTGCCTCCTTCTTCCTCGTCCTTTATCTTTTTTGAAATACGAAAAACCTCAAAATGTTCTCTTTTCGAATTGCGACTATTTCTTAAGTGAACATCACCAAAGGCGGTTCACTAACTACTAGTGTTCAATACTGCTCGGTGTCTCTCATGGCCTCTAAAACAGCCAAAACGACAATTGGAACACTCTTTTCAGCCAACTCTATTGTTCTTATAGGTGCAAGTGATAATCCGCGCGCCTTAGGTTTCCAAGTTGCCCGCTCATTAATTCGAGATTTCAAAGGAAAGGTTTACTATGTCAACCCAACCGAGGCTATGGTCTTTGGCTATTCTACCTTCGCGACACTTGATGAAGTTCCAAGGGGATCCCACCTATGGATCATTACGACACTCACCAAAGATTTTCCACAAACCTTGCAAGTAATCGATAAACGCCGACCTATCGCGATTCTTCTTCTAATCGAAATTCAACCGAATCTTCAAAATGAACTTCGCAAGGTAATTCCAAAACTCTCATGTCCTGTAATTGGACCACGAAGTGCTGGTATCTTTGACACAACAACTAGGCTAGATTTACTGCCCTTTTCCCCTGAAGTCCTTCCACGTCCTTCTAGGGGTGCCACTGGTGTTATAACAGACAATCGAGATGTCGCCTTTGGCTTGCTAGAACAACTTACCAAGTACCGGTGCGGTGTCTCACGAGTTATAGATCTTGGAGAAACCCTTGGAACCGATGAAAGTGACCTGCTAACCTATCTGATACAAGATGAAGAAACGAAGGTCATATTGCTCGGCGCTGGTCAGGTTGCAAAGCTGTCAAAATTCCGAAAAGCCATTCGCAAAGGGTACCAAGAAAAGAAACCGATTATTGTTTCCTTGTTCGCTAAAAAAATAACACAACAAATGGGATTACATCGACGGGAAGGGAAGAGCATTGTGCCCTTAACCCGTGAACTAGCTTCGAAATGTAACTTAATGATAACTCCCTCATGGGGCCGCGCGGTTGATTTAGCTCTACTATGCCAAAACCAACCGCTTCCCAAAGGTCCTGGAGTTGTAGCTATTTCAAATTTCGGGGCTTACTGTGTATATGTGGCAAGTGCTCTATACGAATCCACCCTTCACCTAGCCAAACTCTTACCGAGAACAATCAATTCCCTTAAGGATAATCTTCCCCCGTATTGCCGCAGTGAAAATCCAATTGGGTTATACACTAATGCTGATGAAGTTCGCTTCGACACAGCTCTCCGCCTCATCCTCGACGATTCACATGTTCACAGCATTATCATTAGCCTTCTTCCCAACTCACCTAATATCGACCCCGATTATCTTTACGTCATGCTCCGCCAACGTCTGAAATCCTTCAAAACCCAGAAAACTATCCTTGGTGTTATTCCAACTACTGAACGTGATAATCTTCTCATCCAAACCCTCGAACAACTTCGCATCCCCGTTTTTTCCAATTCTCACCGAGCCGTTACCACGTTAGAAAACGCTTATCACCTCGCCAAGCTTCTCAAAGTAAAAACATAGGAGTGGATACAAATTTACAAAGCATATGTCCTCATCAAAGTCGCCCCTCAACAAGAAGATCGAATTCTTCGAGAGATTTCAAAAATCCCTTCAGTGAATGAATCACACAAATTGTTTGGGATGTACGACCTAATCGTCGAAATTGAACGAAAGGGTATGCGTGATATTATGGAAACTATGGCAAAAATTCGTTCAATCAAAGGCGTCCTTGATACAATTACCAATCTCGTAGCAGATTTTGAAATGGATGTACATGGTGCTCCCCTCTAACATAAAATCTACTACTGCTAAGAAGATGATGGTCGATTAAGGGGCGTAGATTATGAAGTCGGATCTGGAACCGTTTTTTAATCCTAAAACGGTAGCTGTTGTTGGCGCATCCGCACGTAAGACGAGTGTGGGCGGAGTAATCTTTCGTAACTTCCTTAAACCTGCATTCAAAGGCGTAGTCTATCCTGTCAATCCCCGAACAACAGATGTGCTGACCATTCCTAGTTATGACAAAGTCAGCACTATCCCCGATAACATCGACTTAGCCGTGCTTGCTGTTCCAGCCAGTATTGTCCCAAAAATTATGCTTGATTGTGAAGAAAAAGGTGTAAAAGCGGCAATCATAATCAGTGGTGGCTTTAAAGAAACTGGATCAGAAGGCGCCTATCTTGAACAACAAATTATTGAGGTTGCTAACAGAAGTGGAATTCGCGTAATTGGTCCTAATTGCGTCGGCATCTATGATACTAATACCGGTGTTGATACTACCTTTCTTCCCGCCTCAAGGATGGGGCGCCCTACTAAAGGCTACATCAGTTTTATCAGCCAAAGTGGTGCATTTGCTGCTGCGATTCTGGATATGAATGCCCAATCCGGTTTAGGTGTGAGCCGAGTAATTAGTTTTGGAAATAAAGCCGATGTCAATGAAATCGATCTTATCCGTTATTTGGGGCAGGATTCAGAAACGCGTGTTATTGTTGAATACTTAGAAGGATTATCCCCCAGCACGGGGGGAACTTATATTCAAACTGCCAAGGATGTAACACCGAAGAAGCCCATTATTGTAGTAAAAGCAGGTCGTTCTCAGCGAGGATCGGCTGCCGCCGCTAGCCATACAGGCGCATTAGCAGGCGATGCGCGTCTTTATGACTTTGCCTTTCAACAAGCCGGAATCCTAGTGGCCCGTGATTTTGAAGATGGCTTTGATATGGCAAAAGCACTTGCCACTCAGCCTCCCGCTGCCGGAAACCGCATCCTCATTGTGACAGATGCAGGAGGCGCGGGTGTTATGACAGTTGATGCATGCGAGGCTCTTGGCTTGGTGATCCCTGAGACTCCTGAACAGGAGAAGCAAATCTTACATGAGGCCTTTCCCGGTTACTGCAGTGTTCATAATCCTATTGACTTAACAGGCGATACCGATGCTAGGCGGTATCAAATTGCTTTTGAAACACTACTAGGCACACCACATTATGATGCTGCAATTGCGATTGTTATGATGCAAGTCCCCCTCTTAGATCTCGACATCGTTGATCGCTTAGTCGCTATCACGCGTAAATTCAAAAAACCAGTCGTAGCTTGTACGTCTGGAGGACGATTTACCATGAAAGGCGCTAGTCTCTTTGAGGAGGCAGGAATTCCTGCCCTACTAACACCGGCAAGAGCTGCAAAAGCCATTTGGGCGCTCGTCGAATATGGGCAGCATCTCAAAAGGATTCAAGCACAATCGAGCAGAACTAAAAGTTAGTTTCTGAATTTAGTGGAACAGGCTAAACAAGGCAATTGTTTTTAATCGCGTGCGAGCACCGTGTTTTACGCTTGTCTAGCGCGAGCTGAGGTGTACCGTTGTGATCAATGTAAGCATTGTAGGTGCTGGCCAGACCAAATTCGGACGCCATGACGAATACGGTCTTCGCGAATTATTCGCAATAGCCGCCCATAGAGCCATTGAAGATGCCGGAATTTCACCAAAAGATGTGGAAGCTGCATTCATAGGAAATCTCTCTGCCGATCAATTCAATCGACAAAGCCATATTGCTCCAATGATGGTTGATGCAGCTGGGATGAAAGGCATCCCGGCTACAAAATGTGAAGCAGCCTGTGCTTCTTCTGCGACTGCCTTACGCGCAGCAATACTTGCCATTGAATCCGGGCACCATGAAGTAGTCATGGCTGCAGGTGTAGAAAAAATGACTGACCTTGCTACACCAGGCGTTATCGAAACGCTTGCAATGGCTGCTGACCAACCCTTTGAAGCTGAACCAGGTATCACATTCCCCGGCATTTTTGCTTTATTCGCAACAGCTCACATGGCTAAATATGGAACTACCAAAGAACAGCTTGCGGCTGTCGCGGTAAAAAACCATGCAAATGCGGTCCATAACCCTTTTGCCCAATATCAGAAAGAAATTAACCTTGGCCAAGTACTTTCAGCTCGCATGGTTGCATGGCCTCTTGGTCTTTTTGACTGCTCACCCATTACAGATGGAGCTGCGGCAGTGATTCTCACTACAAAGAAAAAAGCTCGAAAATTCACAGATACGCCCGTTAAAATCATTGCCTCCGAACAAGCAAGTGATACCATGGATATGTGTGATCGAACCGATCTTACATCCTTGTATGCCGCTAAAACCGCGGCTGACCGGGCGTATAAACAGGCGCGTATCTTTCCACTGGACGTTGACTTTGCCGAAGTGCATGACTGTTTTACTATCGCGGAAATCATTGCCACAGAAGACCTCGGTTTCTTTAAACCGGGTGAAGGTGGAAAAGCAGTTGCCGAGGGCTTAACAAAAATTGATGGGCATATAGCCATTAACACTAGTGGTGGCCTTAAGGCAAAAGGCCATCCGGTGGGAGCTACCGGTGTCGCGCAAATTATTGAGCTCTTCCATCAACTTCGGAACGAAGCAGGTAAGCGTCAAATAGATTCACCTAATTATGGATTAGCGCATAATGTGGGAGGATCTGGTGCCACAGCATTAGTGCATATTTGTGAACGCTGGTGAAGGTCATGAGCGAAGAAACGACAATTAAAAATTATTTTAGACTAATCAACGAGAAGAAGCTCTGTGCTGCACACTGTGGTAGTTGTAATGAATTGCTCCTACCCCCAAGACTCTATTGTCCTAAGTGTAATACCAAGACAACAGACTGGAAAACTCTCAGTGGTGAAGGAAGACTCCGCTCTTTTACGGTCATACATATTGCTGGCACATCTTATGCTGATGATGTACCCTACATCGTAGCAATAATTGAATTAAAAGAAGGCCCGTCTGTCTGTGCCCGACTCGTTGGTGTAGATCCAATGAAACCTGAAGACATACATGTTGGTGATACAGTTGTTGCAGATTTTGAAGAGGTTCTGAAATCTACTTCTAAAGAAAAGGAAATGCGCCTTGTTTTTCGTCCAGCCTATCCAATCTAATTGAAGTAACACTACGTTTGATTAGTTTTAACACCTAACTGTCGTATAGCTGAAATTGCTAGAACCTTGGTCACCTTAATGAGATCATCGATTGCCACCCACTCATCAGAAGTATGCGCCTGTCTCAAATTTCCCGGACCATATACAACGGTAGAGCTAATGCCTTTTTCTCGCAGAAACCGTCCATCGGTCGCATAGGGAACTAACAAGTATATCGTCGGACCAACGATTTCTTTTGATAATTCAGATAAGATTTTCACGACGGGGTCCTGCTCAAAATTTGGAACTAATGTACCTTTAAACGCATCAATGAGCTCCATTTCATAGGCATCCTGTAAACCTATCCTCGTTGCCTGTGTCGAAATGAAGTCAATCATTTCTTGTGGATTCTGGTTTGGAAGGATACGAAAATCAATTTGAGTCTCACAGCGATCGGGAACAACATTGGCCGCAACTCCACCTTGAATTGTGCCAATATTCATCGTTGTCGAAATCATGTCAGTTAACTCCGCTGCAAGAGAGTTTGTGGCGTCACTACTATTAAGCAGCGACTCCACAAGTTCTGTTTCCATTCCCAAGGCTGCTGCGAATTGAGCAATAACTGCTTCACGTGTAAAAGGTGAAGGAACTGTTGGTAACTTTGTTTTTCGGAGTGTTTGAAGAAGAAGAAACATCATTTCAACAGCGTTTTTCCCTGCTGAGGGCATGCTGCCATGAGCCTTTTCACCTTTGGTGGTGACTTTGATCCATACTGGCCCTTTTTCACCAATAACTATCAATTGACCTAATTGTCCTAGCCCACTAGGTTCTGCGATAATCGCTGCATCCACCTTTATTTTCTCCCATATATTCTTAATACACCAAGCAGTACCCAGTGCTCCCTGCCGTTCTTCATCACCAACTACATTCAATATGATAGAGCCCTGAAGGGGGATATCAAGGTCACGTAGCGCACACATGGCCATCGTCATGGCTGACACACCTCCCTTCATGTCCATAGCTCCGCGGCCATAGATGCGGGCATCACGAATCTCTGCACTAAAGGGATTAATCGTCCAATCCTCACCGGGGGGAACAACGTCTGCATGGCCATTAAATAGGAGTCGTTTCTGGTGCTTTTTCACCTCCCAGGTTGCAACTAAATTATCGATATTCGGGTGCGAGGTGAAATATTCAGAATGAATTCCATGGGTCTCCAACGTTTTACCAACACGATGGGCTACTTCGGCTTCCCCTGGCTCATCCCGATTCCAGCTGGGAATACGAATCAAGTCTTGGCATAATGTCACAAGTTCGTTTTTCAGTTTGTCAATATGGTTGAGTGTTTGTTGTTCCCATTCGGTGTATGCCATTCAAATCACCATATCTCTCTATCACCTAGAATAAGGAAAAAAGCTTGAGGGTGTTCAGATTCCAACCAAATATCTTATACTCCTCAAACCCCACCTTTCCATGATAATTACAGGTGAACTCTTCCAATGTCTGTGGATTCAAAGATGGTGCATCGCTTTTATGAGATTTCTCGAAAAGGTCAATTTGCAATGTTATTAGATATCTCAACTCCCAAGCCAGGCAATGTTCACCGATACCAAGATCATTCCGATACACGCTTCATCCATTTTGTTGCGAGTATTACGCAATTGGGTTGTCCACTCTATTCTGCGGCCCGTTGGGGGTATCAACAGAGCTGCACAGATGAGACTCCATCAAAATTAGGGGAACTTCTCAAGACATCAGTACAAGCATCAATGGCACCTCATGGAAAAAACACACTTCTGGGAACAATTCTGCTTCTTGTTCCTCTTGCAGTAGCTGCGGGTTCTGAAGCCGCGAAATCCCATTGCACACCAAAGAGTTTACATGAAAGTCTAGCTACAATTCTTCATCAAACTTCGGTGGATGATGCAATCGAACTTACTCGCGCATTAAAGATTGCTAGTCCTGGCGGGGCGATTCCTAATACTCCAGAATGGACACCTAGGTCTCAAACAT
>JBHLSA010000015.1:0-18127 GCA_048882025.1 Candidatus Thorarchaeota archaeon
CACATGGATCAATTCTGGAAGAAGGGGAAGCATATGCCCTTGAAACCTTTGCTTCTACTGGTACAGGCAGCGTTCATGAAACAGGTCAACATTATATCTTTAGCCTCAATCCTACCCGAACTCCACTTCGAAATCGTGGGGCTCGAGACATTGTTCGGTTAGTTGCCCGTGAGTTCAAGAGCCTTCCATTCAGCCGACGTTATATTGCCAAGCAGATCCCTAAACTAAGTTTAGCTTTAGGTATGCGAGAACTGACGACCAAGAAGGTTCTTCGGCAATACAGTGTTCTAGCTGATGTCAAGGGAAGTCGAGTAGCACAAACAGAACACACTTTTCTTGTTACCAAAGATGGTATAGAACTTACTACCAAATAATCTCTACTTTCAATATTTTTTCACAATTATTTTGGGCATTCTTGAAAATTGTTTCAAAAACGGATTTTAGTCGGGTAATACGAAGATGTGTGTAAAGCTATTATTAACATTGTTATAGTTACACATATGCTTGAAGAAAGCTTTAAAAGGAAGGAGCGCGGGTTCCTAATGGCGAAGCTTATAAAGGTTTCGCCATTCCAAGCGGGGAAAAATACAACAAAAACACTCGATGATAGCACATCTTTCCATCAATACCAGCGGATGATGGAAAATATGGCTTGACTCAATCACCAACGGACTGGGACGATGCTCGAAATGAGAGCAGACTCTCTCAACGCCCCCGTCCCCTCTTCATCGGAGAAAGAAGGTCGAAAGAGTAATGGTTGAAGAAGCTCCTTTTGTGGAAGACAAGTTACGCGGCACTCCGCATGAGACTCCTACACAAACATCTCGTTGCCCTGATTGTAGTGGGCAAGAGGTTATCCGGGACACCACTCGTGGTGAAGTCATTTGTCGAAATTGCGGATTAGTTATTGACGCGCATATTGTTGATCAGGGACCTGAATGGCGGGCTTTCACCTCGGAGGAACGCGATAAACGTAGCCGAGTTGGAAGTCCTATGACATACACCGTTCACGACAAAGGTCTTAGCACGATGATCGATTGGCGTAATCGGGATGCTTATGGAAAGAAGCTGGCCCCAAGCCGACGCGCAC
This sequence comes from Candidatus Thorarchaeota archaeon, assembly GCA_048882025.1. Taxonomy (GTDB): domain Archaea; phylum Asgardarchaeota; class Hermodarchaeia; order Hermodarchaeales; family Hermodarchaeaceae; genus Hermodarchaeum. Next base: position 1,091 of record JBHLSA010000015.1, read on the forward strand.
AAATTTACCGTCTACGTAAATGGCAAATTCGCACGCGTGTCCATTCCAGCATTGATCGCAATTTAGCTTATGCTATGAGCGAACTTGATAGATTAACAAGCCAGTTGGGCGTACCCCGCCCTGTCAAAGAAGCTGCAGCTATCCTTTATCGTCGCGCTATTGAACATCATCTTATTCGAGGTCGCAGCATCGAAGCCATGATTGCTTCATGTGTTTATGCAGCCTGTCGCCTTCGTCAGGTTCCCAGAACACTAGATGAAATCGCCCACCACAGTCGTATTAGCCGAAAGGAACTGGGACGCTGCTATCGGCTTCTCTTACGAGAACTCGAAGTTCGAATCCCAATTGCCTCGCCTACTGATTTCATTCCACGGTTTGCTCAAGCTTTGGAACTTAGCGGTGATGTTCAGCACACTGCCGCTGAAATCGTCGATTCAGCCCGTTCTAAAGGTATAACAGCAGGTAAGGATCCAACCGGTCTAGCGGCTGCTAGCTTATACATTGCTTCAATCCAAGAGGGCGAACGCCGAACTCAACGCGAAATTGCTGAAATTAGCCGAGTCACCGAAGTTACTGTACGTAACCGTTACAAGGAACTCGTTCGTGAACTTGGATTAAAAGTTGAGGTCTGAGCTAATCACTCAGATCCGGCTTTTTTCTTTCGTATTAGAGTTGTGAAGCTATCTTTTTCCCAAACTCCTTGCATTTTGGAATCTCAGCATCAACAATAGGACCTTCCATTCCCGCGACAGCAATTGATAAGCCTGGTACAAGTAATTTGAGATCTGGTAATTTATCCCGCAAATGGTCTTCCATTTTTAGCATAGCTACTTGGTATTGGTCTCCTCCAGGTTGAATAACCTCATTTTCATTCTTTTGACCAACATAAGTGTCAAAAGCAACCAGAGTTTTATTCCGTAATTTGAGTTTTCGGAGTTTACCTACAAATTTCTTGAATGTACGGGTGGGACGTCGGATGTGGTTCGGTGATCCCATCAAAATAGCCTCATAACCTGCTACTGTATCAAAATTGACTTCTTTCATGTTCTCAACAGAAACTTCCACACCGGCTTCCTTTAATCCGTCACCGATTAATTCAGCAACACGTTGTGTGTTTCCATACTTTGTATCATATGCAACTAGTGTCTTCACCATATGAAAACCTCTGAAGTTGAGAGGTCATAGTAAATTTCTTTAAATCTTATGAAAAATCTAGAGAGTGGTTAATGCAATCAAGAAGACAGCTGAATATCATTAACACGCTCATTAGCTGGTTTTTGTCGGCGATTTTTGATACCGCCAAAAGGTAATTCAACTAGAACAACTCCAATAACCGATACTACGTTTACCCAAACGCAAAAAACTCCTATGGAGTGTAGGACAACACATGAAAGAAATGCTTTGGCACATGCACAACTGGCCTAAAGAGGTCAAAAAAACCCTTCAATACCCCGAAGAACCCCTATATGCAATCCTAGACCACGCAGCTAAAGAAAGCGGTGACAGACCATACACCATTTATTCAGGCCTTTCTCAAACGTTTTCACAAGTTTTAGAAAGCGCTAATCGAATAGCAAATTACTTGCACAGTATCGGCATCAATAAAGGTGATCGAGTTGCCATCTTTATGCCCAATGTACCCCAGTATCCCCCAGCTTTCTTTGGTGTCCTGAAAGCCGGCGCAACCGTCGTTACATGCAATCCTCAGTATAAGACTCAGGAACTCAATTATCAACTCAAAGATTCTGGCGCTAAAGCCATTTTCGTCTTCGACCATCCCGTGTTCGTTCCGATAACCTATGAAGCAATGAAAGGCACCGATTGTAAGCATGTCATAGTCTGCAGTATCAAGTCATTTCTCCCGAAAATCAAAGCGGTTCTTGGAGGGCTTCTTGGGAAAATCCCCAAGAGTAAAGTCTACAAGGAAGAAGTTACAAAATTCTATAGTGACATCATGGAAAACTTTGAACCAAAACCACCAAAAGTGTCGATTAAACCTAAAGATGACCTTGCTTTAATCCTCTACACCGGTGGAACAACAGGCGTTCCAAAGGGCGCTATGCTCACACACTTCAATCTTTATGCCAATGTTCTCCAATACAACGAATGGATATGGCTTGAACCTGTAGGTGGAGGCAAACCACAACCAATCGATTTTGGTAATGAAGTTTACATCGGCGCCCTCCCCTGGTATCATAGCTATGGCTTAACTCTAACAATGATTGCCGCAGTATATCACCAAAGCGCATGCGTCTGTATTCCTGATCCTCGTGCAGGGAAACCTCCACTATCTGATCTCTTAAAAGAAACCCAAGACCAAAAAGGTACTTTACTCCATGCTGTTCCGAGCCTATACGCGGGCATGGCTTATCACCCTAATATCTCCAAATACAACCTTAGCAGTCTCAAAGCCTGTGGTTCAGGTGCTGCACCACTTCCACCCGCAATTGCAAAAGCGTTCGAAGCTTCCTCTGGTGCGGTTCTCTTCGAAGGCTACGGCCTCACCGAAACCTCACCACTAGCAAGTGCCGACCCCACAAATCGGAAAACACGTAAATTCGGCTCTGTTGGTTTTCCGATGCCTGACACAGTAATCAAGATCTTAGACATAGAAACGGGCAAAAAAGAAATGAAAACCGAAGAAGACGGCGAAGTTGCTATATCAGGACCACAAGTCATGAAAGGCTACTGGAACAAGCCTGATGCTACCAAAGAAGTCCTTCGCACTATTGCAGGAGAACGTTACTTCCTCACTGGTGATATAGGACACTTTGATAAGGAAGGCTACTTACTCATAACCGACCGTAAGAAGGATATGATTAATGTCTCAGGTTTCAAGGCATACCCTGCTGAGATTGAGGAAGTATTCGTTGAACATCCAAAGATTCAGATGGCGGCTGTAATTGGTATCCCCCGCGAAGACGATCCATCCAATGAAACTGTAAAAGCATACATCGTCTTGGCACCAGGACAAACAGCCACCGAAGAAGAGATCAAAGCATGGGCGAAGGAACGAATGGCTGGTTACAAACGACCTAAATCCATCGAGTTCCGCGATTCATTACCAACATCCGCAGTAGGGAAGGTTCTTCGTCGAGTTCTTCGAGATGAAGAATTAAGTAAAAAGTAAAACCAAAGGGGAAGAGCTCTCTCCTTTATGGGAGAGTTTCCCTTTCTTATTTTTTCTATTATCTACTTATACAACATTTCTTTATTTAGGACTCACTTACTTGCTGGTTCTCCCGCTGTCATGCTTTTAAGTCCATTATGGTGTTTGATGCAGAACACTACTCTACCTAGAATCATTCAATCTGCGTTGTAGTCGTTTTTCACCAATTTCTCTGTAAAGGTCAAAAGCATTTGTTGGTGGAGTAGATACTTTGGTTTCCTCTTTTCTCTTTAATGACAGAGCTTCTGAAGGGCAAGTTGTAATGCAAAGTCCGCACCCGATGCAATAATCTAAATCAATTTCTGCAATACCTTCTCTGATTGTGATTGCATCCATCTGGCATCGATCAAGACAGGTTTCGCATCCTGTACAACGATTGGTGTCAACTTCTGCAAAGTAATTACTCGCAATAATTGAACTTGGCTTAGGTAACTTCTTTAAATTTGTGAGCACACCGCAACAGCAGCCACAACAATTACAAATCACGAAACCCTTTTGGTCGTTGCTAGGACTGCAAACAAGGCCCACTTCTTGGGCTTGATCAAGAATTTTGAGGGCTTCAGCAACAGTAATCTCGCGGCCATATCCGTTCTCAATATAATAATGAGCTCCAGAAGAGAATACGATACAAGTCTCCTTGGGTTTATCACAACCTTCTCCCAATACGTCTTTCTCGATTCTACAAATACAAGGCGCTACCGCGATTATACTTTGCTTCTTAACGATCTCACGAGCGTCCTCATAAGGCACTACGTTAAGAGTTGGTTCAAGGCTATCTCGAACTGGAATAACTCGAAGCTGTGGTGGTTCGCTACTAACGATAAATTCCTCCCGGAGGGCTTCATCCATATATTGCTCAAAATCTTGGGCTAATTCCTTTGTCATATTATTAACCTGGTGCTCATAGATGCCGATTATAAACCATGCTGCACTATATTTGGTGACTCCACCTTTTCGTGACCGAAAAATCAGTCCTTTAGCTGCTAATTGTTCCAGAAGCAGCTCCACTTCTTCAACAGGTTTTTTTGCTCTTTTAGCGATTTGTTCTGCAGTTTCAGAAATGTATGTTAGGTTGGTAGTCATTTTCGCCTCTTCTTCCGTAAACAGGCGCTTGAGAAGTCGGATTTCGACCCCTGAGTCAGTTTTGGGGAAACCAACTGGGAGGTTATCTAAATGCGCTCGAAGTTGTTCATATGGGTCATATGTTGTCATAGTACGCACCACGGAATACACATCTGTTGCAATATTCCTTGAATATCTTGCGATTAGGTGAAATACCAGGCTTCTTGTTGTCACACTTTAGTGTTTTTGCCCGCAATTGGGACAATGATTTGCTCCAAATGGCAGAGTAGCTCCACATGCGTCACAGTAATTCATTGCGCCTTTTCCAGGAATATATCCTGGAGATTGGGATCTTGGTATGGTCTTTTCTAAAACGGCTTGTTGTTGAACGATGACAGGAAAATGCCAGAGATAGAAGCCTGAAGCCAAAAGGGCACCAAGCAAACCCATAACGAGGTCGCGAACACCGTTCCACCAGAAATCTGAATAGAAACCCAACCAGGGAAGGTAAATCGATAATAATTCTTCAACGATTTCCCACGCAAACGCAACGGCGAGAGTGTATAGAAGGGCAGGAAGAATTACGAGAAGAAAAGGAGGAATTATGGGAAAGACTTTCTTCCATGTTCGGTTGATGTTAAAGTTCAAGAGTAACGCACAGATTGCCGCCCCAAAAAGAAAATGCGGAACCATATCAAAATATGAACCGGGGCTATATCCTCCGGTCAGTTGAATCCAAATATGAGCCATAAAAGCAAGAATGAATAGAATTAGGGTGGCAAATACCCACACCTTGTCTGTTCGGTACCATTCGCGATAAGCCACAGCATCTACACTCCATGCTAAACTCCGAGAATAGCCACAAAAACCTGTGGATTTGGTACAAATTTACAGTGAAGCTTTAGGAATCTCACCATCAAAGAAAAAACTATTCTTACAAACATATCCAAGATAGTCATCAATTTCCTTTTGCGCCGTTCTCCTTGACCATCCCAGTATTTGCCCCATTCGCTTTGCTGCTATCACAGCAATACGCCCTTGGTACTCAGGGCGAATTAACCAACACACCTCCATTCGTCTACAAAGGACATCTGCCAAATGAAGAGGTGCTTCGTGTTTAACTACGTAATCAACCTCGCCGATAATCCATGGTGCAACCTCGATAGGATATGCAGGGTCATCAAGTAGTCTAGAAGCTTGAGAAGGGTCGTCTTTGATAGCGCGCAGAATGGTTACACTTCCTCTGCCATATTGTTGGTAGAGATGGCTCTTGATAAGCTCTGGTAGAGATGAATCTAAAACTTCAGGAAGGGCCTCCCATTCGCGTTTGTGTAGAGTTATGTGGTAAGTGATTTTAGTCAGGTTTTTCTTTCCTGAGAATTTCACGAGACCAAACCGTTGATGGCTTTTTCGGATGTGGTTAAGAAAGAGGTCTTCAGCCATCTTTCTAAAGGTGGTTAATTTGCCACCAAGAAGGCTATACAACCCCTCTTCATGTTCGATAATGGTATGTTTACGTGAGATCTCGCTTTCGGCTTTTTCTGTTTCCGTAACGAGGGGTCTAAGACCTGCATAGGTTCCTTGTATCCTTTTGTCATCAATTTGTGCGTTCGGAAAGAGCACTTGTATTGTTTTTCGTAGATAATCTGCATCCTCACGCGTGCAAAAGCACTCTGCAGGATCTCCCGAGTAATCGGTATCCGTGGTTCCCACCAGAACCCAATTATTGCGCCGAATGGCAAAGAAAAATCGTCCATCAGTAATTGAATTCATTGCAAAGGTGTTGTTAATGGGGAAATCCTTTTGGTGGTAGATAAGATGAACGCCTTTAGTCGGTCGAAGTATCTTATCGGCTCTCTCGTATCTAAGGCTAAGGAGTTCATCGGCCCAAACTCCTGTTGTATTTATAATGACTTTTCCACGAACCCTAAATCTTTTTGAAGTCGGCTCATTCATATCTATGACTTCAACACCGCCAATTCGTCCTTCGGCGTTCTCGATAAAACCAATAACACGTAGATAATTCATTGAAAGGGCTTTTCCTTTCCATTGAGCTTCTTTTAGAGTTTCAATAACTAATCGCGCGTCATCAATATTCGAATCATACCAACTAACCGCACTTTTCAATCGTGAACTATCTAATAGCGGTTCAAGTTCCTTGATTTTTTCAACTTTTTTTATTCCCTTACTTTTTTTATAACTCTTGAAGCCAGTCAGCAAATCGTAAAGAAAGCTACCTAAACGAACACTACGGTAGCTCCAACTTTTCGGTAAATCTTCATTATCCGTCTTCTTCGCTTCTAGAATTGGGTATAAAAATCGGGTAGGGCGTGCAAGATGAGGTAATGCTCGCTTTCTCAACCAATTTCTTTCAGTAGTGGCTTCACGAACTAAACCAAACTCCCGTTGAGCTAGGTAACGAAATCCGCCGTGGGCTAACTTTGTTGATCGACTTGACGTTCCAAATGAAAAATCAGCCTGATCTAATACAGCTACACTCAAGCCGCGATAAGCGGCCTCCAAAGCAACACCTGCCCCATTAATCCCCCCGCCAATCACTAAAACATCCCATGTACTTTGTTGTAATTGTTGCAATCGCGCCTGCCGATTTGTCTGATTAAATTCAATGGTTTCAGTTGGTTGAGAAAACAAGAATGCACCCTTTTTCAAAAAGAACTGTCTCTCTTATTCAGCTTTGCCCACAATCAAATATTTGGACCAATTATCGAAACGTTAATCCACTTTTAAACAAAATACTTTAGTAACTGGGTGCAGGGAGAGAACTTGTACCCGTTTAAGTAGCGCGGGATTTGTGAAGAGGTCTTGGGGTTTTGACGGTTCACAGCTTCTATGTTGTTGGATTGCGAGAAGGCTTCCCCCTTTATAGCCGTAAATGGACCCACTCTGATGTCGATAGCGCCCTCTTATCCGGATTTCTTGCAAGCATGGAACATATGGCTCAACAAGTTGCAGCACAACACATCAATGTTGTCAACATGAAAGACCGCCGGTTCTTCTTCCAAATCGACGAGAAAAATGGGCTCCTCTTAGTTTTCATTACAGATGTCAGTGAAAGCCCAGCACGCTTCCGAAAATATCTCGGTATTTTGAATAAACAATTCGTTAAAATGTTTAAAAACAAGCTTAAGGAGTTCCATGAAGATGGAACCACTGATACGACTTTGTTCAAAAGCTTTGACGAATTCATTGACGATTTGGTTCTCACGTGGTGGATGGGTGAGACCACGGTCTCAGCCGCTAAAGTTATGGACATCTTCGAAATCTTCACTCTCTTTTACAATACTATCCTACAAAAATTCTTAACAGCTGTATCCCGCCGTACCTATGAGTCTGAAATTCAAACTATCCTTGAAACGAACACGGCAAAAATTCCTGCATTGTCAGGCCTTAGAATGGACAAAACGGGCGTTATTAATTACGAGGCTATAGACCCTCAACAGATCAAGTATCCTTCTTTTCGCCAAATCTTATACAAAATATTCCATCAACTCGTCTTACTCACCCGTAAGACTATGCCCAAGCAAACCTACCAATCCCTTGTATTTGAACACATAAGTCCCCTCATCCGAACCGAACAAGATCGCCTTAAAACTTATTCGCTAACAGAAAGATTAGTGTTGGAAATTCTATGAGCAATCCCACTGAAAGTACCACCCAACCTATTACAGCCAAACGCCCCTATACTCATATCGCCAAAGCCGTGGTTGTCGGTGATGCCTCTGTTGGTAAAACAAGTCTTCTTGTGCGATATGTCAAAGGAGTCTTCAATCCCACCTATGTGTTAACTATTGGAGTAGCCTTCAACGTTAAGGACATTGTCGTTGGCGAAAAGGTGTTGCGGATGCAGATTTGGGATACTGGTGGGCAAGAGCGATTTGGCCCTATTCGGCAACTCTATTATCGAGGTGCGAAGGGAGTCCTTCTAGTGTATGATCGGTCGAATATGCAATCCTTTGAACGGATTGAGTATTGGTTGAATGAGGTTAATCGAGGTTGCGGAGATGTTCCCAAAGTTCTGGTGGGGAACAAAGCAGATCTGGATGCCCAAGTCTCTATTAATACGGTAAAAACGTTTGCAGATGAACATTCCTTGGTGTTTGTTGAAACAAGTGCTAAAGACGATGCTAATGTGGATTATGCCTTTTCAGAATTGGCAAATCTAATTTTAGGTAAAGTGAGTTAAGCACTCTATTCCCCTAATTTTCTTAAGAGCGGTATAGCCGCCGCGAGTGCCCCTAATTGTGCAGAAACTCGGCTGGATCCTGATCCAATTATTAGCACATCTCCTTTCTCTAAGTTGAAGGGCTGTAAAATTTCCTTGACATTAGATTTAGGAACAGTGTGGTCTGTGGGCATAATTAGAATGTTTGGATCCGGGCTTTGATAAAAGGTCGTTGCGCCAGTTGCGCCTGCTTGCATAGCCGCATCACGCTGAAGAAGGCCGTCTGTAATGTAATTGGCTACACCACGAAGATGGCAGCCTATGTTACTTACATCAACAGTATAGCTACTGGGGGGAACAGGGGCGAGGTGGATTAGGACTTGATTTAGGGCATGACAATGGCGTTTTCCTTGCGCTGAAATCCTATGGCCTTGGCGATGGATAGGTTCAACGAGTTTACGATTGCGGAGAAATCGGATGAGAGAGCGAATGCTTCCACCACCTAGACTAAGCTCTACTCCCAAGAAGTAGCGACCAATAGGTTGGTTAGCAAAACAGAAAATCCGAAATGCCGCTAAAAGATGCCACGTTTGGAACTGAGTGGGAGGGCCAGCACGGGAAGTTGGATCTAGCAAATTTAGGAGTTCCACCGTGTCATCTCCACCTCAATAGAAATCAACTATGTAGGATAATTGGATGTATTAGTTTTTGTAGCAAATGATTGATTTGGGTTAAGTAATTCGCTCTGGAGTTTATTAACAGCGTCTGAGACTGGGTGGGTTAGTATTCCGAACAACAACGCATTGCTGATAATGTGAATGAATGTAAATGGTAATCCGGTGATGAGGGCTATGCTGAAGGGAATGCCAAAACTAAGACTATAAACAAAGTTTGTTACTAAATCGAAAAGAAGCGTTGTCTGAATCCCAAATAACGCTGGTAAAATAAACCATCGTCTATCAGAATTCTTGCGATTTCGAAGGCTTTGCCCAAGAAAACCTCCAATGATGCCAGTAAACATTGTACATGCGATGACAGCCAAACCGATTGGAGGAATAAAAGCTCCCCACGGATTCCATACCTGGTAGATGGTCATTGAAATTAGACCTACAAATGCCCCCATAAATGACCCAAAGAGAAAACCACTGAGAAAGACCATGACTGACGACAACTCGACATTTGGAAGAACTGCAAGGGCAAAATTACCTCCAATAGCCATCGCTGCTAATATAGAAATGAATGCAACCCTAATTGCAATAGTGGTCTTCAATGCTGGGGCTTTCTCTTCACGCTGCTTCAAGATTATCAATCCTTCTTAGCTCGCCGGTTGGTAATGACGAAAATGATGATGCTACTCAAAAGGACTACGAGTAACGTCGCATTAAATACAAGGCTTGGCAGGGTCGTTGGCGTACGTGTAATAGTAATTAACTCAATACCCAGGTGGTAGTCATTAAGAAAGAAAAATTCTGTGTAGCCAGCAAGTAAGATACCCGTATGTAAATCGTAAACTAGACTAGTATTTTGATTCCCCAAAGGCCCTTGATGGTAAATGTAAGATTTTGTGTCTAAGGATGTTCGAATTTCTAGACTTCCATTCATGAAATAACTTGTTGCAGCCTCGGTGGCTGCTTGATCAACCGTGACCCAATCGAGGTGAGAAACGAGCCCAGGAAACCAAGGCCAAATACTAAGCACTAGTTCAGCGGCAATCCGTGAGTTATTATTGAAGAGTGTGAGATTGCCGATGTTGAGTAATCCGTATACTTCATTGTTGGAAATTTCATGAATTTGAAACGCAAGAACTTGGCCTGTTTGAGCCTGCCAATAGTGGCCGGTGCCAAAGCCAAATTCTACCCTCTCTTCTGTAACATTTGTAATCTGCCAGTGCAGCTTCGTGATATTAAACGGGGAAGGATATAGTTCTGGAGAATAAACAAGTTGTTGTGCTGCTATTGATTGGCTGCTCACATGAGTTATTAAGAGTAGGCAAATGATGCTGAAGGTAATGAGGGATCTTTTTTGCATAAAATTAGTCACCGCATTTTGAGATACATCATCAAAACTGTAATGGCTATAATTATTCCAACTAAACCAATTATTCCTAAACCAAATATGATGTCTAAGTTAGGGCTGGGAGTTGGTGTTGTAGTGTGTGCTGGGCTACAATACTTCCATAAAACCTCATCGTCATCAGAGAGGACATAATTATCTGAAGCTATGGGGCCAAGTTCATCATTCACCCAATACTGCCAATAATACCCATTATTGTTCGCGTTGTTTTCAATGCTATTTATTGATAGGACAAATTTACCATAAGCATACTGAATGAAGGTCACAGTAGCAGACTGATTAAGAATATCATAGGCCGTGGTTCCTGATAAATTTGGAAACACTTCTTGAGTTGAATTGCCATAATCGATAGTCAGTTCCACACCTATTGCACTTATCTCGCTGTTGATGAATCCGTCAGACACCGGATAGGATAAGCTGCTATGTACGAAGAGTGAGAGCATCAAAAGTGTGAAGATACCAATAATGGCGTTTTTCCTCAAAATAGATTACCCCGTAATCTTTGTAGGATAAAATATCCTACACCTATTAAAGTTTGTTCCCTTATCTCTTTGTTCATTTCCCTTTTCGAATAAGAACCATTGAATATTAGCTAGTGGATTTTCTAATAACGCTTGCAAGATTTTCAATCTTGACTAGTTTTTCTTTACCTGTTCTCATATCCCTAAGGTTGACAGAATCATTGGTAAGCTCTCGAGGACCAATGATGGCGGCATATGGTATTTGGCGTTTACTAGCCTCATCAAGTTGTTTAGTAAGTGACCAAGAGAAGCCATTGTAGAGGGTACGAATACCCGCTCTTCGAAGACTTGAGGCGATTTGCCGGGATGCCGCCTGTTGTTTCTCAGAAACTGGGGCAATATACAGATCTGCTGGAGGGTCAGGAATCGGTAACAGATTCTTTTCTTCGGCAAGTTCTAAGAGAACCGTTTCACCCATGCCAAATCCAGTTCCTGGTAAAGGTTGCCCTTCGAAAATTCCGACAAGATCGTCATAGCGTCCTCCACCACATATTGCGCGAAGTAACTCCGAACTGCGATCCCAAGCTTCAAAAACAATACCTGTATAATAATCAAGACCCCGAGCAATACTGGCATCGAATTCGCAGCAATTCTCTATGCCTAAATCTTTTAATTGAATAGCTAATTCCTCGAGAGGTTTAAGGGCTTGTTGGTTCTCCTCAGTTAGATCCATCGTTTTCATGTATTCTAAGAACTCAACTGGGCTACCACGAATTGATGAGAAATCAGTTAGTTGTTCTGCCGCTTGTTTGGACATTCCTGCTTTCATGAGAGCTTTGATTAGCGCTTCTCGTTGGATTCGGGGTAAATTTTCTTTTAGTTCTTCTACTATTCTTGTAGCTGGAAGCCTTGGTGTATCTTTTTGTTTGCCAACATAGAAATGACGAAGCTTGAGCGCAATTTGGGCAGCTTTTTTTCTGGGTGTTCCTGCTTTTAAAAGCTGTTTTACAAGAGTCTCTTGAAGAAGCTTATCCCGTCTGTCAAGTACGCGGATAATTTCCACATAACTTGACAATCCTAATGATTCGATATAACTTTGGATTAACCGGCGATCATTAATTCGGATTACAAAATCTTCAGATTTGAAGCCTAGTGTTTGAATAATACTAACTAAGACATTGATTACTTCGGCATCAGCTGCGATGTCTTCAGTACCTAGTATGTCCACGTTCAGTTGCCAAAATTCTTTCACTCTACCCCGTTGTTGGGTTTCGTCGCGGAAAACACGGGAGATGGAGAACCACCGAATAGGTCGTGGGTAATACTGCTGCTGAGCCGCCAGCATACGGGCCAGAGAAGGGGTCGTTTCAGGGCGGAGAACGAGTTTACGGTTCTTTCGGTCGGTGACTTTGAAGGTCTCTTCAATTAAACCTGTACCTGATTTTAATTCGTAGAGCTGTTGTGGTTCAACAGTTGGACATTCGTATTCAATATAACCAAATAGCTTAGGGACTTCACGAAACGCTTGTAAGATGACATCAATTTTTTGATACAGTTCCGGATAGTAGTCCCGGAATCCCCCGATTTCTAGTTCTTTTCCGCGTTTCATGGTACTCAACTCAATAAGTTATGGTTCATCCTATTATCCACGTTAGTAGTGAAAAATGGTGCCGGGACAGGGATTCGAACCCCGACCTAAAGCTTTCAATACCCTATCAAATATAATAGGGTTCCACAGGCTTCAATGCTACCATTGTGCCTGGGGGATTACCAGTTTACACCGTCAGGAGCCTGTAAATTCTTACAATGGCATAATCCCGGCTTGGTATCCCGGCACGAGGAATGGTTGAAAAGAACCCTCACACAAAAAGCTTTCCTCTGGAGCGATTTAATCCTTGAGATATCTCCATATATGCTACTACATCGGATTTCGTCCAGCCTATTTTTAGATAGCAAAGCTGAAGAGATCTGCCAAACCTTGTGTGGCATAGGATAGATGAGCTGCGTTATGCAATGTCGATATTATCAGAAGGAAATCCCAAATTACCAAGAATGTCCTTGATGTTATGGCGATGATCGCCTTGTAGAACGATTATACCGTCCTTGGCACTTCCACCGCAAGCACATTTCATCTTCAATTTGGTGACTAACTCTGATAACGAGATATCTCGGCTGTTAATGCCTTCGATTAGGGTGACTTCTCGTCCCCATTTTCGTCTCTCAACACTTACTTTTATACGCTGCTCGGTCTTCGCCAATTCTTGGCAGCGACAAATCTCTTTAGGCAAACTGCAAATCGAACAAATTTCTGACATTCTACGCCTCATTAATTTGTAGTGTTAATTGAGTTGCGCTTTTGACCTATAAAAGCTTACGCAAAATATTACCAGAGATACTTTTTCCCTCTCTTTATCATAGTTAGTTCACAGTTATCTTGCAGTAAGTTTTTTGATAATCTGTGGGCGCTCTTTATACATTATTCGTGCTCCACAGAAGGGACATTTACTCGAAGGGAGTGTTGTAGCAAAGGGTTTTCCACAGTGTGGGCATCGGTTGCTAGGTGGCATGGAGGGAACTGGGGTCTGGCAGTATGGACATGAAAGAGTTTTACCGCATTTTGCGCATCTAAATGTAATCTTGGGCACCTCAATGACTTGGTCTATTGCTAGACGGCAGTGTTTGTCACCTAATAAATTTTGCTCAGTTGTAATTGTATTCAGGGCAGAAGGAAGGGAAGTCCAAGAAGGATTATGCTGACAATTACGCTGCCCACGATAAGGATAAGCATAAACAACGCGATGAATAGATTCTGCCTTTTTTTCTTCATCTATGATTCACCTTATTTTTCAGGAAGTACTCCAGTTTTTAGTAGTGTTGCAAGCCGTCTTAGCGATGGCAATCCTCGAATTTCTTCTGCAAAGAGAGGAACTTCAGTTATAATAAAGTCATCATAAATATCTCTAATTTGTGCTAAGTAAGTTCTTTGCATGGCTTTTCGTGATTTGCAAAACGAACAGTCAGGGATATCAGGAAAAACCATGTTAACGACGATGTTATTACTTGGAATTTGAAATTCATATAGCGCTTGGAGAAGGCGTTCGGTTTCCGCAACAGCCATTGCCTCTGGAATCATTACGATGACAAAGCTAGTTCGTGAAGGATCAGATAACTCTCCCCGTGATGCTGAAATTGTTTCTTTGAGTCGCTCAAGCTGTTCGAGGGATTGATCTTGTTCACTTTCTCCTCTTCCAAAAACAGATTTTAGTCTTCCAAAGAGATTACTGAAACGCACTCGCATTTTAATGAGCTTACCAAAAAAGCTATCCAGCATTTCTGGAAGACCTAGTAGTCGAAGCGTGTGTCCCGTTGGTGCAGTATCAAAGACGACTAAATCATATTCACATTCTTGGATAAATTCGAGGACCTTGGAGAACGCGAGTGCTTCATCAGCACCTGGGGCTGTTATATCCGTAAGATCATCAAACCCCATCATTTCTCCCACGTTTCCCATTTCTTGCTGTTTGGCTATTTCCTGATACTGTGCATAGGCTTTTCGTGGATCGATTTCCATACCATATAAGTTCTTTACACCCTTAATGGAAACAACTTCTCCACCGCTCAGATCTTGTGCGAAACTATCACCAAGACTATGAGCTGGATCTGTACTAATTACAAGGGTTTCTCGGCCATGTTCTGCAGCCCAAAGGGCTGAAGCAGCTGCATTACTTGTTTTTCCTACTCCACCTTTACCGCCAAACAAGAGGAATCGCAGGGATTCTTTTTCGATAAGACTGCTGAGGGTCATGGATATGTAATCTCCGCTAATATGCATGGAAGGGGTGAATACGCTTATAGCCTTATCCTGTCCTTGCTAAGGCGGCAGTGGCATAATTAGTTGACTAATTGCCAACATTGCATAAAACGTAACAACAAATACTGCAATGAGAGTGATGGCACCGACTAACCAAATTGAGTATCGCAAACGTACTAAACCACCAATTAACCCTACGAACATGGTAATGAGAAGCGCAATGAAAGTAATAACTGCGTCCCATGTAGGTAGAAGAGAGCTGATGGGTTCCACAACAACAAAGGGATATAATCCATATCCTGAAGCGATGAGGAGGTAGGCTAACGCTCCTCCAAACACTAGAAATAGAATGGTACCTACCACGTCCATTGGTTCACGAGGTTCTTCTTCCTCATCTTCTTCAGATAGGACGCCCTCAAGATTAGATGACACTTCTTACTCCTCTGCGGGTTTGTAAATAACAAGACAGATGGGAACATTAGCAGTCGCCCAGTTTTGATATTTTCCCTCGTACTTTAAACCATAGTCGCGTTGCCCTTGATTACCGAGAATAAGAAAGAGGGTATGTGGTCGAGCTTGTTTGTAAAAACCAAGGAGCCAGCGGTCCGTGCGGTGAAGTAATTTTTGTGCGAGCTCTAAAGGTGGGTGGCTGGTATGCTCCTTGTATAGTGAATCAAAATCAAGAAAATGAATGTAAAGTAAATCAGATCGATTTAGAAGTTTAGCGGTTTCAATGTAAGTTCGCATATCTGAGTCCGCTGGTCGGAATTTCGCGATCCCTGCAATACTTTGTTGGGATGCCCGATCCACAATCACCGCCGTTTTGCCCTGGTGTACTAAGAATGAATACAAGTGAAACCCATCTTTGATGTTTCCATGGATGAGTTCATTGATTACATTAGAAGCATAGCCATCGGGTGTATCAAGAGTAAGAATTAACTGAGCTCTTTGAAGAAGGAATTGTGGTTTATGTAGGATTACTTCAAGCAATCCAAAATTATCTAGATTAACCACAACGACGCGTTCGGTTGGTTCATAGGCTGATAATTTTATTCTTGGAGCTAACTGTTTTGGTGCTACAAGCCCAAGTTGGGCAAGAATCGTAGCTGGCATCTGCACCAGTTGACCTTCAATGCTTTCGAATGTCACTACTTTCCCGCCAAATTGAAGTATCAGAGCTTCAGTTAGCACTTTTCTCGATTACCTAAAAGAGTTTGTTGAAATAATTCAACATGTTGTCTTTTCTGCGGTTACCTCAAATGGGGACAAGTACGATTATAAAAACAAACGCTTGCATTAGTAGTATCATTGTCCCTTCAAAGATGTCAACCTTCTGATCATCTGTCAGAGCTTTCTTTAGAAACCACAATGATCCTGCCGCTGTAGCTAATTGTAGGAGAACTGCTATATCCAATGGTAGAATTCCGAACATGGCAACAGCCCCTACAATTAACAAAAGAACCTGAGTAGTTCCGCCTAATGTATTTCCAATTGCAATGTTAGCTTTTCCTTTAATAGCTGCAAGTACAGCAATTCCATGTTCAGGAAGAGCTCCTACGGCTCCAATAATCAACGCAATTATCACTATTTGTTGTGCTTCACCAATTCCCAAACTCACCCACGGGACGAATTCAAAAGTTAGTTCAACTGCACCAGTGAGTAAATAACCGGCAATGAATATCCCGGTAAATCCCAAAATTGCTAGCAGTACAGAATTACGTTTTGAATGGCGCGCTTTTGGTAGAACCCGACCTGGTTTTTGGGGTTTTCTAAACGCGTAAATCGAATAGAGAAGGTATGAGAGGACCATCATGAATCCTGCAATGGGAGGGAGGGGTGAGAGTGTTATCGGAATTCCAAGAATAAGTTGATTAATGTAATGAAGAATTCCAAACGCAAAAAGTAGAGCCATTGCAACTATTGTCCATCTGATTAGCTCTGAATCATCTTCGATGACCTCTCGAGGCACGTTTATTACTCCACCAGTTTTCCGGGAGGCTAATACAACTACAATGCCCAGGAGCAAGATGTTGAATCCTGCTGCCATTACGACGCTGAGCACAGCAATCTCAACTAATTCTGGACTACTGGTAATGACTCCGCGCCATGCAGTTAAACCGCTAACAACGGCTTCTGGGGTATTAGAGGCTAAAGAAGAAAGAACCCCGATTACATAGGCACTAAGTCCTGCAAAAGCTCCCAATGATTCTAATCCATCGATTGCAAAATGTGAGGCGCGAAAAGTTAACCAAAGTGCTAAAGCCATTGTTCCGATAAT
>JBHLSA010000016.1:0-8383 GCA_048882025.1 Candidatus Thorarchaeota archaeon
ATTAAAGAAAAGTGTCATAATAGGTTAATCCAGATTATGCAATAACCATTGTTTTCTGTTCCTATGTCTAACAGATTGATAGAATTGGAGCCTCCGCCGGGATTTGAACCCGGGACTGTTAGCTTACAAGGCTAACGCCCTACCGCTAGGCCACGGAGGCACACTTGAATTTACCCACAGTTATCTTAGATTAATGATTCGGAGGCGGGTGGTGCGGGGGCCGGGCTTCGAACCCGGGAACTCCTACGAGACAGGATCTTAAGTCCTGCGCCTTTGACCAAGCTTGGCTGTGGGGTCTCCGTGGTGGGAGATACCCCCGCGGCTTAGTCGTTGCGGGCGCTGACCCATGGACACGCCCCCGCGTGGTTGGTGGCACATCAAAGTTGTGTTGGTGCTTAAAATTGCTTCGTGTGTTGGCGTTTGGTGGGGGTTGTTGTGTTGGAGGCGTTGGGAGAATAATGCTTAAAAGGTAGGGGTTGGGGTTTAGTGCTGCCGAGGTTGCCTAGCCTGGTAGGGCGCCAGACTCATAGGGTGTTGCCCCAGGGTCAGAATAAAAGATTGCTGGCGCCTGAGAAATCTGGAGGTCGCGGGTTCGAACCGGAGTCTTGTCGGCTTCGCGGAATGCCCGCCCTCGGCACCACCTTCGTTTGAGCCTCGGTGGCATAGCATGGTAGCGCACCGCCTTGGTAAGGCGGGGGTCGCGGGTTCGAATCCCGCCCGAGGCTCCACTCTTTTCTACAGTAGGTTCGTTTTCGGTGGATGGATTTCTGTGTGGGATTTTTAAGGAGCAAATGAGTCAGGTTCTATGCGTGATGATCTGTTCGGGTGAGTGTACGGATGACAGCCGATGAAGAAAAACGGTTTGCAGCTGAAGCCGCGTTGAACCATGTCTCTGATGGTATGTGTGTCGGAGTCGGGACCGGGTCGACGGTTGAGATTTTCATTGAGTTACTGGTTGAGAAAATTGCTTCTGAGAACATATCAATAACTGCTGTACCCAGCTCCTATGCTACGGAGATCAAACTGCACGATTCAGGAATTTCTACTATACCATTGAGTCGCGTCACGGGGCTTGCTTGTGCGGTAGATGGGGCTGATGAGGTTGACTCCAATTTAGCTCTCATTAAAGGTGGTGGCGCGGCCCTTCTTCGAGAGAAGATTATAGCGGAAGCA
Organism: Candidatus Thorarchaeota archaeon; assembly: GCA_048882025.1. Taxonomy (GTDB): domain Archaea; phylum Asgardarchaeota; class Hermodarchaeia; order Hermodarchaeales; family Hermodarchaeaceae; genus Hermodarchaeum. Next base: position 1,174 of record JBHLSA010000016.1, read on the forward strand.
TCCGAGCAAGTTGTGATTATTGTGGATGCAAGCAAAGTGGTCAAAACACTTGGAACTCGCATGCCAGTGCCGGTGGAGATTCTTCCTGCCGATCTTTCCCTCTCCATGGCTAGAATCCAAAAGTTAGGCGGGTCGCCAATGGTTAGGCAGGCACAACGTAAAGCTGGGCCAATTATCACTGATAATGGAAATTTCATCCTGGATGTAACCTTCCCTCAAATTCCTGGCCCCGCAAAATTAGAACGCCAGCTGAATGCTATTCCAGGAGTGTTGGAAAATGGGATATTTCCTAACCAAGCTGACGTCGTTTATGTAGGTCAGGAAACAGGGGCAAAGCTGCTACAGCGGTAAAGCGAAACATGCTTAAACCTAAATCGGCTTTGCTCACGTGGAATTCAAGGGCCCGTGGCCAAGTCGGAAAAGTACTATGCTCCGAAAAAGGCGCCGGCCTCCTAAGCCGGTAATCCCGGGTTCGAATGTGTTACAATGGAAACACCGATAATCCCGGCGGGCCCGCCATTCATTTTTCCTTACCAATATCTGCAGGAGAGACAAGATAATACGTGGTTTCTCCTTGCCGGTCTAAAACCGCAAGCATCAGTTTCTTCCGATTTCGTTTAGCTTGTTTACTAAATGAATCCAGTTCTGCTACATTCAACGGCGTTCCTTCAGATATTGCACAAACAAAATATTTGGCAGTGGCTTCATTAAGTTTGGCTCCCCGTGGATACACACGAAACAGGAGACCTTTTCCATAACCTGTACGCACCACATAGCCTCGACTACGCAAATCACTATACACCAAAAACCGTGTCCAAAGTCCTGGACGACCCTCAGCTAGCTGTTCGAGTAAATCCGAAAACTCAAGCTCATTCCCTTTTGTGTCACTAACCTGAATCCGTTGCCGACGCGCTAAAAGTAACACTTCCTCAGGCTCTAGATCTAATTGTCCCTGAGCCTTCATAGTCCCATAATATCCCGCCTCATATAACACAGCTGCCGGTTCTCCAACTACCACAACCCGACCCCGAGTCAATTTTGCTGGAACTGGCTCATCAGGCAGCTGTACTCGGTCTTCTTCAGAGGGGAGCTCTTTTTTTCGTTTTTTATCCGTCAAATTCTGTCACCAGTTCTAAATCGACAAGAGGCGAAGCTATATAACATTCTTCCCGTTTCCCAGGACTTGATGTCATCTTGGAAAAAGCGTCTCATAGAAGCATTCAAAAATTCTCCTAAAAGCACCATCATTGGTATTGGCAACGATCTTAAAGCCGATGATGGTATAGGACCCTATATTATTAATCAGCTCCAACATTACGCCCCTCCGAACATCGAACTCATCAATGCCAACACGGTGCCTGAAAATTTCATTGGACACCTAATTGATACAGCGCCCTCTTTCATCCTTCTTATTGATGCTGCTATGATGCAAACCACCCCGGGGGAAATCCGCCTTATTGATAAGAATACAATTGGTGGCGTTGCCTTTTCTTCACACCAACTTCCTCTCACCTTTTTCATCGAATATCTCGAAACCAACCTCAAAACGACTATCCTAATTCTGGGCATTCAACCCCTCACCGATGAATTCACTCAACCCATCTCCGAACCTGTCCAATCTGCAGCAAAAACCATCATCAGCACACTTACGGATATTTTTCAGCAAACCCTTTGAAAAATCTTATAAGCCACTCACCCCTTCCTAATTTTTACTGTCCCGGCGTAGCTCAACCTGGTAGAGCGTCTGGCTGTAGGTACACACCGCACCTCGAGCCATTTGGCTATGACCTGGTGTCAACCAACGCAGATACCAGATGGTTCCTGGTTCAAATCCGGGCGCCGGGACCAAATCCTTACCTAGCTATCACTCCTACCAGAGTAACCTTTAAATTTCCCCACATAATCCACAAAGCATCGCGCCCGTTTAGTGTAGCCAGGTCTATCATCTGGGACTGTCAATGACCTATGATGTTCATAGATCTGCGGATCTCCTAGGACTCGGGTTCGAATCCCGGAACGGGCGCCACTTTCCCTTTTATTCCGCGTATTTGGTGCTTTTCGTAATTTCATTGTAAGTAGCCGAAGCGTTTAATCGAAAGCTTAAAAAGGCGTTTGTACCTTGTCGCTTTAACTCCGCAGACGGTCTGCTTCGCTGGAGCGACGGCTGGTTTGGCGCCGCATGTTTCTGCCTGGGCAAAAATTGCTGATGAGACAATGTTCTCGCTCTGGTTCATAGGATACAGGGTGCCGCTGTCTTCTCATGCGGTCTATAGCTATATGGGCTCGTCGGAAGTGGGATGCCGTCTGGTGGGGACAGGTTTGCCGTCGCAAATTAAGCAGATTCGTCTTTGAGGGTAAAATATGGCACTTACGTCTGAAGACCGTTGGTCAGTTATGAAATCCTTCTTCACTTCGAAGGGATTAGTCAGGCAACACCTTGATTCTTATAACGACTTTGTTGAACGGCGTATTCAACAAATTATTAGTGATGTTGGTAAAATCGAGCCTGATATTCCGAATTATTATGTACGCCTGGGACGAGTAGAAATTCAGCATCCTTCGGTTCGCGAAGCCGACGGATCCGTTCGTACAATTGCACCTGCTGAGGCACGGATTCGAAATCTCACCTACTCATCTCCAATTTCTCTTGAAATGACTCCTGTCTATCGTGATGAAAAAACTGGGATGGAATACGATGAAGAAACCACCAGTGTGTATATTGGTCGGCTTCCCATCATGCTCAAATCCGCATTTTGCCGTCTTTCCGCAATGACACCGGAAGAGCTTGTGGACGCTGGTGAAGATCCTAACGACCCTGGTGGATACTTTATCATTAATGGATCAGAACGTGTATTGGTGACTCAAGAGGATTTAGCGCCAAACCGGATTCTCATCGAAGAAGCGACAAGTAGTAGTGCCTGTACGCATATGGCCAAGGTATTTTCCACCGCCCGTGGATTCCGGGCCCCAGTTACCATGGAACGTCGGACAGATCATACGTTCCGCGTTTCGTTTCCATCCGTTCCGGGTAAAATTCCCTTAGTCGTACTATTACGTGCCTTGGGATTAGTAACAGATCGCGAGGTCGTTGCTGCAATCACCGATGATGAATTGTTAGCACAGGAGTTAATACCTAGCTTCCATGCTGCTGAATCATTAGTTGTTCCCAAAGATTCGAATGCAACGCGAGAAAATGCGTTAGATTATATTGGGAAACGTGTTGCTGTTGGGCAGACGAAAGATTATCGTTTGCGCCGTGCTCAACAGGTCCTCAATCGTTATCTTCTCCCCCACATTGGCACAGATTCAAGCGCCGCTCTAGCAAAAGCTCATTATGTCGGACAAATGACACAACGCCTTCTCGAGCTTAGTGCCGATCAACGTCAAGAGGACGATAAGGACCATTATGCAAATAAGCGATTAAAACTTGCTGGCGATTTGCTTACCAGCCTTTTCCGTGTCGCCTTCCTCAATCTTTGTCGAGATATAAAATATCAGCTAGAGCGAACAGCAACGCGCGGACGAAAACCCAACATCAAAACTGCTGTGCGTGCTGATGTCATTACAGAAAGATTACGTCACGCCCTTGCCACAGGAAATTGGGTCGGTGGTAAAGCCGGTGTTAGCCAACTCCTTGATCGAGTTAACTATATGTCATCTATCAGCCACCTTCGGCGTGTCGTCTCACCATTAAGCCGAAGCCAACCACACTTTGAAGCCCGAGACCTCCACCCAACCCACTGGGGCAAGATATGTCCTAATGAGACACCAGAAGGTCCAAACTGTGGGCTAGTAAAAAATCTCGCTTTGATGTCCTATATTTCAGTAGGTTCTAACGAAGCCGAAGTAGAAGAAGCCCTACTAACACTGAAAGTTCAACCACTTGATGCAAAATCCACTCGTGATAAAAAAGGCACCTACGTTTATTTGAATGGACGATTCGTCGGAACTCACACACAACCCGAATTATTAGTTACCAGAATGCGTGATCGGCGTCAACGAAATGAATTATCTGACCAAGTTAACATTGCATTCTATCCTGATACAAATGAAGTTCAAATCAATTCCGATGCTGGCCGTGTTCGACGTCCTCTCATCATTGTTAAAGAGGGCGGTCCTCTGCTTGAAAAACAGCATGTAGAACGCGTTTTGAACCGCGAACTCACTTGGGAGGATTTGATTAAAGCAGGAATTATCGAATACCTCGATGCTGAAGAGGAAGAAAACACGCTTATTGCAATGACACCAGAAGCACTAACTCCTGAACATACGCATCTTGAAATTGTACCTGAAACCATTCTGGGAATCTGCGCCAGCCTTGTACCTTTTGCGGAGCACAATCAATCACCCCGAAACACCTACGAAGCTGGAATGGCAAAACAAGCGCTAGGTCTGTATTCTGCGAATTTCAGTCTTCGGGTTGATACCCGTAGTCATCTTCTTCACTATGTACAGAAACCAATTGTGACCACACGTCCCATGGAAGTCATCGGGTATATGCGACGACCTGCGGGACAAAATTTCATAGTTGCTATTCACTCGTTCCAAGGATATAATATTGAAGATGCCCTTGTTCTCAACAAAGCTTCAATTGAAAGAGGAATTGCCCGTTCTTCATTTTTCCGATGCTACGATGCAGAAGAACGGAAGTATCCTGGTGGACAAGAAGATAAGTTTGAAATCCCAAGCCGAGAAGTCCGTGGCTATCGCGCCTCCGAAGCATACCGACTGCTTAGCGAAGATGGAATTATTGAACCCGAATTTCAAGTTGGGGGTGATGAGATTCTTATTGGTCGAACCAGTCCTCCTCGGTTCCTCGAAGAATATACTGAACTTGAAGTTCCAGGACCCAAGCGTCGGGAAACCTCAGTAAGTCTACGTCACGGAGAACAAGGTACAATAGACAAAGTCCTAATCAGTGAAACTATTGACGGGAATAGGCTAGTCAAAGTCAAAGTTCGTGACGAACGCATACCTGAATTGGGAGACAAATTTGCTAGTCGACATGGACAAAAGGGAGTCATCGGACTCTTAGCACCCCAAGAAGACATGCCATTTACAGAAAGTGGCGTGGTTCCTGATCTGGTTGTAAATGCCCACGCCTTCCCAAGCCGAATGACGTTGGGTCAAATTCTGGAATCCATCGGAGGTAAAATTGGATGCTTGCAAGGGCAACCTGTCGACGCTACACCCTTCTCTGGTAGGAAACTGGAAGAGATGTTTCGCGATCTACACGAATTAGGCTTTAAATACAGTGGTCGTGAGACGATGTATAATGGTGTTACCGGTCACAAATATGATGTTGACCTATTTGTCGGGGTTGTGTATTACCAAAAATTACATCACCTAGTTGCAGACAAAATGCACGCCCGCGCACGTGGACCAGTTCAAATTCTTACACGACAGCCAACAGAAGGACGTGCTCGTGAGGGTGGATTACGATTTGGAGAAATGGAACGCGACTGCCTAATTGGTCATGGTGCTGCCCTCCTTCTTCGTGAACGCCTGTTAGAAGAATCCGATAAATATGCGGCAATGATTTGTGAAGAATGTGGTATGCTGGCTGAATACGATCGAAATAGAGATCGCTATCGGTGCCGTGTGTGTGCACCAAAAACCACAACCATTAGCAAGGTCGAAATGTCTTACGCCTTTAAGCTGGTTCTCCAAGAACTCATGTCTCTTGGCATCTGGCCGAGACTCAAGCTGGCTGACCGTACATAATGTATCATGAAAGGAGGTAAACATTATTTCAAGCCCACTCAAAAAAGTTGGAAGCATCTGGTTCGGATTACTTTCACCTGACATTATCCGAAAAATGAGCGTCACCCAAGTAATAACAGCAGACACCTATGACGAAGATGGGTTACCCATTTCTTCTGGACTTATGGATCCCAAGTTAGGGACCATAGAACCTGGGCAACGCTGCAAATCTTGTGGAAATCGTGTTGGTGAGTGTCCAGGACACTTTGGACACATTGAACTAGCTCGCCCAGTCGTGCATGTTAGTTTTGCTAAACTAATCAAAAAATTCCTCAAAGCAATTTGTCGACGTTGTGCTCGGGTTAAGTTGAAAGAAGAGGCAGCTCTGCAATATAAGGAGAAAATGGCTGCTCCTTTCGAAAAGTACGGTCATCTTAGCCAAGAAATTGCAGATGAAGTATTGAAGGAAGCAGGGAAAGCTACAACGTGCCCTCATTGTGAGGCTGACCAGTATAAAATCAAATTTGAGAAACCAACGACCTTCTATGAAGAAAAAATGGAAGGGAGTGTACGCCTCACACCAACAGATGTCCGAGATCGCCTTGAACGTATTACCCCTGACGACAGTACCGTGATGGGTATTGATACACGTGTCACTCGACCGGAGTGGATGATTTTGACTGTTCAACCGGTACCTCCCGTTGCAGTCCGTCCCTCCATTACTTTGGAATCTGGCGTAAAATCGGAAGACGATTTAACGCATAAACTTGTTGATGTGATTCGTATTAATCAGCGACTTCGAGAAAACATCGAAGCTGGTGCTCCACAACTCATTGTGGAGGATTTGTGGGAGTTACTGCAATACCATGTAACCACTTACTTCAATAATGAAGTATCTGGCATCCCACCAGCTCGTCATCGGTCTGGACGTGCTCTGAGAACATTAGCTCAAAGGTTGAAAGGGAAGGAAGGACGGTTTCGTAGCAACTTATCTGGGAAACGAGTTGACTTTTCTGCCAGAACTGTTATTTCACCTGATCCAAACCTCTCAATCAATGAGGTGGGAGTTCCTTCAGAGATTGCAATGACGCTCACCGTTCCTGAACGAGTTACTGAATGGAATATCGAAGATATGCGAGAATTGGTGCTTCAAGGACCTCAGGGATACCCAGGATGTAACTATGTAGTGCGACCTGATGGAAAACGCATTGACTTGCGATATGTTAAAGATCGTAAGATGAACGCTGACGGATTGGCTCCTGGCTATCTCATTGAACGACATTTACGATCTGGTGATATAGTGCTGTTTAACCGACAACCATCACTCCATCGCATGTCAATAATGGCTCATGAAGTCAAAGTCATGCCCTATCGAACCTTCCGACTTCATCTGGTGGTCTGCCCACCATATAATGCAGACTTTGATGGGGATGAGATGAACCTTCACGTTCCACAAAGTGAAGAAGCACGTGCTGAAGCCAGAATTCTCATGCTTGTTCAAGAACAA
>JBHLSA010000016.1:8393-18067 GCA_048882025.1 Candidatus Thorarchaeota archaeon
CGAACGTCCCCTCATGCAAAAGGAAACTGAGATGATTATTCACCCCACGCTCTCTATTCTCATGCTTGTTCAAGAACAAATTCTGAGCCCACGTTATGGTGGACCCATTATTGGTGGAATTCAAGATTACATTTCCTCTTCTTTCCTTCTAACTCGAAAGAGTTCAATCTTCAATAAACGACAGACTTGTCAACTTCTTGCTTCAGCAGGCTATCGTGAAGACCTACCACCACCAACAATTATCGATCCTGAACCAATGTGGACGGGTAAGCAAATCTTCAGTATGGTTCTTCCTAAAGGGTTGAATCTCTCGCTAAAAGCACGGGTTTGTCAGAAATGTGATGTGTGCGAGAAAGAACACTGTCCCTATGATGCCTATGTTCTAATCCGTGATGGTCAATTGCTAGCCGGTGTTATCGATAAAAAAGCAATTGGTGCGGCACAGCCCGAAAGTGTTCTCCACCGAATTGCCAAGGACTATGGAAATGCTGCGGCTCGACGCTTCCTAGATGCCATCTGTCCCTTGCTTGTCGTGCTCATCACCAATATGGGATTTAGCATGGGTATAGATGATGTTATTCTAACTCCAACGGCAATACGCCAAATCGAACAGATTCTAAGTGATGCAGAGGATGAAGGTCGTGAGCTAGTTCAAATTTTTGAAGCCGATGAACTCCAACGCCTCCCCGGAAGATCAATAGAGGAAACCTTTGAAATGAAAATGATCGAGATCTTAGCGCGTGCTCGTGATAAAGCCGGAGATGTCGCAAGTCAACATCTTGGACTTGATAAACACGCAGTAATCATGACTGGTACTGGGGCTAAGGGTAACCCGCTTAACCTAGCACAAATGGCTGCTAGCGTAGGACAGCAGGCGGTTCGAGGGCAAAGAATCTCCCGCGGTTATAGGAAACGTACGCTTCCCCACTTCATTCAGGGCGATTTATCACCACAAGCACGTGGTTTTGTCGTTGCCAGCTATCGAAAGGGATTGAATCCCATTGAATTCTTCTTTCACGCCATGGGAGGTCGAGAAGGCCTAGTTGACACCGCTGTTCGAACCAGTACAAGTGGATACATGCAACGCCGCCTTATCAACGCCCTCCAAGATATCAAAGTCGAATATGATGGCACTGTTCGAAATTCATCTGGTGAAATTATCCAATTCAAATACGGCGAAGATGGCGTTGATCCTGCTCGTAGCGACCACGGAAAAGCCGTTAACCTCGATGTGCTTATAGAACGGATCCTAAGCGAAGAGAGGTGAAAATAGTGAGTAGCTCAAAATATGTTTCAGTTAAACAGATTGACCAAAAACTAATCAAGTTCCGAAAGAAGACTGGTCTCCCTTCCAGACTCATTGACGGATTAAGGGACCGCTTGACGGAAGAGAAAATAACTTCAAATCAACTAAATAAAATTCTTAAAGAAATTGAAATCTCTTTCGATAACTCACTAGTCCAACCCGGTGAAGCCGTCGGAGCTGTCGCAGCTCAATCCATTGGAGAACCGGGTACACAAATGACTCTTAAGACCTTCCACTTTGCTGGCGTCGCCGAATTTAATGTTACATTGGGCCTTCCTCGGTTAATCGAAATTGTCGATGCTCGACGGAACCCATCAACTCCAACAATGAATGTATACCTCGATGAAGAGTACCAAACGAAAGAAAAACTTGCTCGTGCAGTTGCACAAGACATAGAACAATCACGAGTTGAACGTGTTGCGAAGAGTGTAGAAATCGACCTTGCAGAAGGCGGTATCGTCGTTGAACTTGACCCAGCTCTGATGGAAAACAAGGGCGTAGATAGTGAACTCGTAGCGAATAAACTAGAAACCGCACGTCCGACACTGGGGCAGGTCGTTCGAGACGGAGACCGAGTTATTGTTACCCCTGAACTTCGAGAGGGTGAAGAAGCCATGCATATGGCTAAGCTTCAGAAAACTTTCGACAAAGTTCGTAACGCACTTGTCAAAGGCCAAGACGGAGTTAAACGGGTTCTTATCAAGAAAGAGGATAAAGAGTTAGTTCTCTACACTGAGGGAACAAACCTTAAGGGCGTTCTTCGAACTAAAGGCGTGGACACTACCCGAACCATTTCCAACCATATCCATGAGATTGCAGAGACCCTAGGAATTGAAGCAGCTCGCCAAGTCATCATCAACGAGGCTAAAGGTGTTCTTGATGAACAGGGCTTGGATGTTGATATTCGTCACATAATGTTGGTTGCAGACCTAATGACGGCGACAGGAGAAATTCGCCAAATCGGTCGACACGGAATCAGCGGAGAGCAATCGAGTGTTCTCGCTCGTGCCGCCTTTGAGGTTACCGTTCGACACCTCATTCAAGCTAGTGTTATCGGAGAGGAAGATTACCTTCGCGGAATTACTGAAAACGTAATTCTTGGTCAAAACGTCCCTCTTGGAACCGGTTCTTTAGATTTGTTCATGAGCCCGCCTAAGACAAAAAAGAAATAAAACTAAACTTGGCTCCAAAGAACCTACTTTTACCATGTTAAATTCTGATGATATACAACTTTCGCGGGGTGTGCATAGAACTTAAAAGGGACTATCAGAATTCTGCTTGTCGCAGAAACAGCTTCCGTAGACCTTATATGCAACGGTGTGTTGCAGGCTTCGGAACATGATGTATTTTGCTAAAGAAAATATGATTCAAAGTGTGATTCCTGATGGATGCTGAAACTGCAATTCGATTAGCTGTGAAATCCGGAAAAACCATTTTTGGGGCTCAACGAACCCTGGGTATACTTCGTACTGGTTCACCCCGTGTCGTTGTATTAGCTGCCAATGCGCCTGACGATTTAGTTAATGAAGTCAAAATGCTGGCGAAAGCTAATAATGTGCCAATCCATACCTATCGCAGTAATAGCTGGGACCTAGGACAGATATGCGGGCGACCACATATGGTTGCTTCCATGGTAGTGATGGATCCTGGCGATGCTGATATTGCTGCTTTAACTGGGGCTAGCAAGAAGTGACTACACCTGATATCAAATTAAACATGGAAGAGATCAAACTGATGGCGCTATTTGGCGATATAACAGGCGCCGAGGTTAAAGACTGCATTGTCATCCAAAATGGAGAACGGATAATTTTTGTCGTTAGTCCTGGGCACCTAGGTATTGCTATTGGTAAACGCGGCGCCACCATTAAACGCGCACGAACCATAATGAAACGCGACATTGACATTGTTGAAGATGCCGATACACCAGAAGGATTTGTACGCAATGCATTAGCTCCTGCCAAAGTATCGAAGGTAAATGTCCAAGAACAATCAAAGGGCCGACGAGTAGCTGTCGTTACCGTGGACAGTGAAAATCGTGGACGTGTTATCGGTCGAAATGGCCGCAATATTGAACGCGCCCGCTTATTAGCAAAACGTCATCATGGCATTGATAAAATCATTATTGCTGAGCCTACACCTGAAACACCCTAGCCAAGAACTCTCTAACCCGATAGATGACAAAAGTTTTAAGTCAAATTGCGGAATCGCAGCACCCTGAGAATAAAAGAGGTAAAATCATATTGCCTGGATCAAAATCACCATCAGGAGAATTTGCTGGTCGAATCTTACAAAAGAAACGAAAAAAGCTCCGATGGAAAGATCGATACTATAAACGACGGATGCTCCGCTTAGACGTAAAAGCTGACCCACTTGAAGGAAGCCCACAAGCCCGTGCCATCGTATTAGAAAAAGTGGGAATTGAATCAAAACAACCCAATTCAGCCATCCGTAAATGCGTCCGTGTTCAACTAATTCGCAATGGGCGACAAATTACTGCGTTTCTTCCTGGTGATGGGGCCCTTACCTACGTTGATGAACATGATGAAGTCATCGTCGAAGGTATTGGTGGTGCACGTGGCCGTTCATTCGGGGACCTACCAGGAGTCCGGTGGAAGGTCGTCAAATGCAACGGTGCTTCCCTTGAAGCCATGATTATTGGCAAAGTCGAAAAACCTCAACGCTAATCCTTACAGGTGTGCATCAATAATGTCTTCTGAACCAACTCCTGAAAAAACAACATCGGAAATCAAAGTCTTTGGCCGTTGGACTACCAAAGAGGTTCAAATTAGTGACCCAGGTCTTACTAAATACATAAGCCTTGATCCAGTAATTCTTCCACATACTTTTGGACGACATGAGCACCGCCGTTTTGGAAAAGAAAAAGTTCCAATTGTGGAACGCTTTATAAATCGATTAATGACCCCTGGTTGGGCTCGTCGACGAAGCCAAAGCGGTCGACAAGCTGGTCTCATAGCCGGTAAGAAATCCACCGCAATTCGCATCGTAAGATCGGCATTCGAAATTATCCATTTACGCACCAATCAGAATCCTATTCAAATTCTCATTCAAGCGATTGAAAATGCAGCTCCTCGTGAAGAAACAACCCGAATCTCCTATGGTGGAATCAGCTATCACACAGCATGTGATGTCGCACCACTCCGTCGCATTGATCTCGCCTTACGGTTTATCTCAGAAAGCATTTGGCGCCGTTCTTTCAGCACTATTGAAGCAGTCGAAGAAATTGTTGCTGATGAACTCATAGCTGCTGCAAACCGGGACTCTCGCAGCAATGCTGTTCGCCGCCGTGAAGAAAAAGAACGCATGGCCTTGTCTGCCCGCTAAATATTTTGTATCCTTCTTCGAATAGACAGCTTCCTAATTCATTAGCATTCAGATGTGTCACCCCTCAACTTTCCTAAAGCAATAACGCCAAAAGAGTTTTATACGCTGCACTTGAAGTGCCTTCACTGCATATTTTATGCAAGCCAGCTTTAGTTATAAAAAACGAGTTGAACAAATAATGTCTGAAAAGAAACCCCATATCAACCTCATCATCATCGGACACGTCGATCACGGCAAGTCTACGCTGATGGGGCATATGCTCTACAAAACTGGGGCTTTATCAAAACAAGAGATGGCAAAGCTCGAGAAGCTGGCCGATGAGATGGATCGAGGATCCTTCAAGTTCGCTTACGTGATGGATCGTCTCAAAGAAGAGCGAGAGCGCGGACTGACCATTGACCTTGCGTTCCGACGATTTGAGACCCAGAAACACTACTTCACGATCATTGACGCCCCTGGTCACGCTGACTTCATCAAAAACATGATCACTGGGGCTAGTCAAGCTGATGCTGCAATTCTGGTGGTTTCAGCGCGTAAGGGTGAGTTTGAAGCTGGCGTGGGTGCTGGTGGTCAGACGCGCGAGCACGCATTCCTCGCACGAACTCTGGGCATCGAACAGCTTGTTGTTGCCATCAATAAGATGGACGATTCGACACCGAAATGGTCTCAGGATCGCTACGAAGAGATCAAGTCGGAAGTCTCCGACCTGCTAAAGGGTGCACAGTTTGACACCAGCAAAGTATCCTTCGTCCCAGTCTCAGCGTGGACTGGTGACCTTTTAACAGAAGCCAGCCCTGAAATGGAATGGTACAAAGGACCATCCCTGCTAACGGCGCTCGACGCTTTCGTATTACCACCCAAGCCGACAGACCAGCCTCTTCGTGTTCCTGTACAAGATGTCTACACTATTACAGGTGTAGGAACTGTACCAGTTGGGCGTGTTGAGACTGGCAAAATGAAAATCGGTGACAAAGTCGTCTTCATGCCCCCCAACAAAGAAGGTGAAGTCAAGACAATTGAGATGCATCATGAACGAATGGATTCCGCTGAACCTGGTGACAACATCGGCTTTAACGTTCGTGGCATTGCTAAAGGCGAAATCCGCCGAGGTGATGTCATGGGCCATGTCAAGAAGCCTCCACGAGTTGCAGCAGAATTCGTTGGGCAAATCATTGTCATTTTCCACCCACGTGCTTTAGCTGCAGGCTATACCCCTGTCTTGCACGCCCACACTGCTCAAGTAGCAGCGACATTCACTGAAATCATTAGCAAAATAGATCCACGGACTGGTGAAACCGTTCAGGAGAAACCCGACTTCATTAAACAAGGCGACTCCGCGTTGGTTAAACTTCGCCCCGTTACACCTGTCTGTCTTGAAACCTATGCTGATATGAAGCAGCTAGGTCGCTTTGCAATCCGTGACAGTGGACGAACAGTTGCTGTGGGCATTGTCAAAGAAATCACTGAAGAGAAGAAGTAAAGATAGCTATAAGCGGCTGTCAATACACTTCTCTCTTTTCCTTTTTTACTCATTCTTTTCTCAAACAGTTTAAACTGGGTATGCAAAAAGAGTTAAAAGGAACTATTCAATCGACATGATTCCCAAGCGTAATACAGCCTCGGTGTTCCAATAATGGTTCAAAAAGCTCGAATTCGTCTATCAAGTACTGACATTCCGAAACTGAATGAAGTGTGCAATCAAGTTCAGTCCATAGTATCCCGAACTGGTGTACACATGTCAGGACCAATTCCTCTCCCTACAAAGACTCTCAAGGTTCACACCAGAAAAACCCCTTGTGGCCAGGGAACCCCCTCTTGGGATCATTGGCAAATGCGTATTCATAAACGACTCATTGACCTTGAAGCAGATGAACGCACGATGCGCCAAATCATGAGGATTCGAGTTCCCGACGAGGTTTTCATAGAAATAACCCTCAAATAGACCCCACGCAGTTTTACTTCTTTTTAGATTCCAAGCTTGATTTCTTTATACCTATGGCTCAATAGAAATGCTATTTAACGCTCAATTCCTCTCATCATCTTTGTGACCGATAGTAATCCTCGCAATATTCTGAGTATTGTCCTATGCGGAAGCCTTATTGTTTATACCATGGTTGCTATCCTAATCTTTCCTGTTATCTCCCCCGCAATTATATTCCGTGATGATCTCATAATCGCAGTACTACAAAGTGCCCTAATCTATTTCTTCTTACTCCTGCTATTTTTACTTCCTACTAGCTATGTATATTGGCGCTATCGGATTGATGTAAAGGTTCTAGGGCCAGAACCCGCTGCTGCAGAACCTGGTGACGATATTGATCTTACAGTTGCTGTAGGCATTCCTCAAAACGCCTCTCTCAAAGGCGCACTACTTGAGGCTTTTATTGGTAATCTGAATATTGCTACACAAAAACTTGAAGCGAGCCCGACACATTTACGTGTGACAATTCCAGCTCTGTCTCCTGGCTATCATAAAATTACGGTTAAGGTTACAAAAGAAGGCTATTTCCAATCCTCAAACGCTTATGAGTTACTTATTGCCCCAGGATCGCCTAATACTAATTAAGTTTGCAAGAAAGCCACACCGTTACCTTTCAATTTGCTCGAGCAGTCGAAAAGCCGCAAGGCCAATAAAAACGGCTTCTTCTGTTCGAATTGATGCTGTTCCTTGGTACTTTAGAAGATTAATCATATGATTTGAAACTCCTGATATTTTGTGACCTTCGCGCCTTAATATCTCTGAAAGACCTTCTTTGTGACTTCCGAACAACAGAAGCATTTCTTTGTTTTTCTGCCACTGATTTCGAATTATATCGATTTGTTCATTCAATGGAGTTCCTCTTCGACTTGTCGCAATGACGAAGTCATGTTTATCTGTCGTTGTCAGATAATCCCCTAAGGTTGTATCTATCCTCATAACCTTATACCCCCAGTAAGTCTGTGGGGATGGAGGGGGACAGGGAGATGCAAAAAGCTGATTTGGTTTTTCTCGCAGAATTTTCACCGTTAGTCGTTTTGGACGCCTTGTCGCTTGAAAGTTTAACAGTGGAAGAGGAGTTTCAACTCCCACATCAACTACCATTGTATCATTATCTTCGAAAGCTACTCCTTCACGTACTTCTCCCGGCTTCAATGATTTTGCCTTCTTTGCAAGGGGATGATGAGGTGTTCGGAGAGGGGGAAGAAGCCCTGCATATCGTAATTCTGGTAACTTTCCAAAAAGATACTTTCGGAGATATTGTGGTGTCTCCATGTATTCAAGAATATAGGTAATTAATCGTTGATTTTTCATTTGTGTTCGATTTTTCCGATCTAGATAAACCAATATTTTTTCAGCTTGAAAAATCGCTACAGCACGAGCGATTCGACCAACTTGTTGAGTCTTTTCTGCGGTGCTTGAATACACATCGATAAATGAAGATGGAATCGCAATTGATATGGAGAATGATTCGGGATTAGCGATATTAGATGACATTCTTGAATACCATGTTCAACCTTTGACGACACCCAACGGCACCTGACAAGCCACTTTCCGGGAAATATCAGCACCATGGACTGAATCAACCACAATATGAACATCTTTGTATGCCTTGGGGGCCTCTTCAGCAAGAATTCTCGTACTTATTGATCGAATTACCTTCCCCTTTGATTCGAGGGCATTTTTAATGTCACGACCGTGGTATCGGCGGATCGCCGCTTTTCGAGACATAGCCCGACCGGCTCCATGACAAGTTGACCCAAAAGTTTCCTTCATAGCCTGATCTGTGCCAACAAGAACATAGGAAGCGGTTCCCATGGATCCTCCGATTAGAACTGGTTGTCCAATGGTTCGATAGTCTTCTGGAATCATGGGATGTTCTGGTCCAAAAGCGCGTGTTGCGCCTTTTCTGTGAACATAGAGTTTCCGTTTTTTCCCATTAAGTTCATGGGTCTCATACTTACAGATATTGTGAGTGACATCATAGACAAGATTCATATCTAGCGTTTCCCAATTTTGGCGAAATACTGCTTCAAATCCCTCTCGAATCCAATGCGTCATCACTTGACGGTTACAAAAAGCAAAGTTAACTGCTGCTTTCATAGCAGCAAAATAGTCTTGACCTTCTGGTGATGTCGCTGGAGCACATACTAGCTGTCTGTCAGGTAGCCAGATGTTGTATTTCTTAACAGCTACAGCCATTCGATCAAGATAATCTGTGGCAACTTGGTGACCAAAACCTCGAGATCCACAATGTAACATCACAACAATTTGGTCTTTATGCAAACCAAAGATTTCCGCCGCCCTGGCATCAAAAATTTTCTCAACTTTTTGAACTTCTAAATAATGATTTCCTGCCCCCAATGTACCTAACTGCGGACGACCACGACGTCGCGCCTTCTCAGTAATTTGTGGCGCGCTGGTAGCTGCTCCATCCATATTTCCTCTCTCCTCGCAATGAGCAAGATCTGCTTCTTCCCCATAACCATTCTCAACAGCCCATCGGGCCCCTAATCTAATGACATCATTAAATTGACTATCACTTAATCGTATCTTCCCTTTTGATCCAACACCAGCTGGTACACGATTGAAAAGCTCATCCATCAGTTCCCGTATTTTAGGTGTAACATCATTAAAAGTAAGATTAGTACGAATAAGTCGAACACCACAGTTAATGTCAAAGCCAGTACACCCCGCAGAAATTATTCCCTCCTCTGCATCGAATGCTCCCACCGCGCCCATTGGAAGTCCATATCCCCAATGAGCATCTGGCATGGCTAAAACCGGTTCAACGGCTCCTGGAAGAGTAGCTACATTAGTGAGTTGTTCGATTGCAGCTTCTTCTAGCAATTCAATAATTTTTTTTGATCCAATAATCTTCGCACTAACATTCATTCGATCTCTTACAGACCTATCCAGCCACCAGCGAAATTCATCCTCTTGAACTAATTTTTCTTTCATTGTTTTCACCTCTTTCATATTTTCCTATACATCAACTACAACCGTAGCTACATATCGGTTATTAATTCTTTCAAGGGAGAACCTATG
>JBHLSA010000017.1:0-17797 GCA_048882025.1 Candidatus Thorarchaeota archaeon
TCTCCAAAGCGCTTTCTGGCGTATCATAGCTATGAATCGGCATATCCGATACGATTAATGTCATCTTTGCCCCTTCCGCAACTGCTTTGGTATGATAAACCATCGCGTCCATGGTCACACTCTTAGTGTCTGAACAGCCTTGGAAAACCATACCTAAACTATCGCCCACCAAGATTAAGTCAATGT
Organism: Candidatus Thorarchaeota archaeon; assembly: GCA_048882025.1. Lineage (GTDB taxonomy): Archaea > Asgardarchaeota > Hermodarchaeia > Hermodarchaeales > Hermodarchaeaceae > Hermodarchaeum. The sequence continues at coordinate 187 of JBHLSA010000017.1, forward strand.
TGACGGCTTCAAGAATCTTCGCTATCTGATAATCGTAGGCTGTCAGCATAGCAATTTTGCGTTTTCCTTTCAGAGCCCTTATCTCATCCACATTCATTTTTTTTATTCTCCAAATAGTGGATTAGCTGGGTAAGACAAGCATTTACCGGGGTAGCAATAGCATGGATTTTACCTAGCTCCACAATTTTTCCGTTCAGAAAATCAATCTCTGTTTTTCGTCCTCTTTGAATGTCTTGATACATTGAGGTACGATTCGTATATCTAGGAAGTGCCTGATACATCACATCAAATGAACCTGGTTCTAATTCTACCCCTTCAGCAGCACCAACTGCAATACATTCCTCAATGATATTTTTTCGCGTTTCGTCCAAATGCGGGGAAAGAAGTTCGTGGGTTTGAGCTTGTAGAATTGCACTCAATGGATTCAAAACACAATTAATGGTTGCCTTCCGCCAAATCTCTGTTTGAAACGAATCAGAAACAATGGCATCCAATCCACTAACCTTGAACAGTTTGGCAATCCTTTTAGAGAACTCGTCAGAATTCAAGAATGTAGGATTCTTTCGAACTCTAATGCAGCCTGGTTCCAAAATTTCTGATCCTATCGTAACAATTCCACGAACAACGATTCCTTTTCCTTTCAATGCCTTTTGAGCAATTTCTTCGACTCCCAATCCATTCTGCAATATAAGCAAAACAGTATCAACTTTAATCAAGGGCTGAATCTTTGAAAGCGCTTCGTGTAAATCGTGTGCCTTGACACTTACTATCAAGAGTGTATCAGCTGAAATATTGGTAATTTCGGTTGCAGTTGCCAAAGTGTAAGTTTGAGTAGTTTCACCCAGAATAGTCAATCCTTTTTCTTTGATAGCATTCATGTGCGGTTGCCGCCCAATTAGCGTGACAGCATTGTTAGAGGAAAGAAAAGCTCCATAAGCTGACCCAATAGCTCCTGCCCCTAAAATGAGAATTTCGGCAAAACTCATTTCCTCATCTCTCCCTTCTTTAGTTTGTCTTTCATATCCGCAAGACGCAGTAATCGACTGTTAATTTCCAGAATCGCTTCAGATAGATTTGAATGGTTGTCAAAGTGTTCGACAATTCTCTGAAGTTCGGTTTTTGAGGCTTTTCGTAGTTTTCTAGTAACAGAAACGAGTAAGGGCATGGCGCGTACAATATTATCCACAATAGTAATTGTTGACTTTTGGGCTGTTCGCGACAGCGGATTCAAATCAACCGTAATCACTTGTTTTCCTAACTTCACTAGTCCTTCTGTTCGGTCCCCATCTTCCAAAGGAACAAAGGCTAAATCAGCAATAAACAGACCACGATGGTCGACAACTCTTCGATCGCTGTGGATTTCAGGAATCGTTTCAGAAAATTTCTTTTCAAGACCTAAGATTTCAGTGGCTCCGTTTTCTCGGAGAACATCAGCAATAGCATCTTCTCGCTTTCGAGATCTGTGATAGAGATTGATTTCAAGTTTCGCGTTAGATACTTTGGCCAGAGTTACTAACTCCTTGGGAACCAGTGCTGCAACATTACCATTCACTGACAAAACTGGGTTTTGGGCTAATAATAGACTTGATGCCGCAGCCTCTATTGCTTTCTGTGCATGTACAGTTGTCCTTTCTCCTATCAAATAGTCAAACGCTTCTCCTCGTCCATGGGCGAACAAACCAAATGCTGATGTGATACCGCTCTCGAATCCCTGAACCAGCTTTGCACGAATTTTCAATGAGGTTGCTCGGGGATGATTAGGTGAAATTTCCAACTTATTCATTTAATACGCGCGCTCCTTCCCAATCCACATTCATAACTAAAACATCGTACTCAGACTCTTTATGCTTTGAAAAAATCGTTACTAGCTTTTTGACTCTTTCAGGTCGTACTAGCGAAAAGACATTTTCGCCAAAGATTGCCGTACTACATTTAAAACCAGCTTCATCCGCTTTCTGGAGTACAGTTCTTACGCGGCTAGTGATGATTTGGATATATTCGGCAAAATGCCGTGAATAATCTAAAAAATTTTCTACTGTCGGATGCCCACGTAATGCGTCTGTTAGTAATCCTCCTCGATCATTAATACGTTGTCTTGTTGGCTCATCCTTTAGATAATGTGCTGTTGAGATTGGACCAAAAGGCAAGCATACAACCATGTAATCATTACTCGCGGGCAGAGTCTCAATTTGACCGACACCAGGTCCTCCAGCAAATGTTCGAATCTCGATTCCTCCAACAGTTTCTGCAATAACTGTGCCTAATCCTGTTCGTAATTCGACTTCCACCGTATGGGCAATTTGGGCGGCTCTGATTCGAGTCAAACCAAGATTCAAACTCTCATTCAAGGCTAATGATAGACTTAGTGCCCCTGCGCCACTTGTTCCAAATCCACAGCCAATGGGTAGATTAACCTCATGCGTAACAAAAATCTCTCTATTATTTTGTGGGTCTAGCTCAAGGTATTTGGAAATGACGCCTTCTGAAACTGGTGCGGGGAGAGAGGCGTTTCCATTTATTTCAATATGAATTTCTGTTTTTGATGCAGGACTTATTTCAACTGTCGTCGTAACACCATTACTCACAGACAATCCCGCTCCTCGGGAGCCTTTCATTAATGGGTCTTTGGCTTCATCACATATTTGGAAAAATCCTGTAATGTGGCCAGGAGAGAACGCTTTTTCTTTCATCTACTGTCTACCTGAAATTCCGCTTAGAATTAGTAGTGATAGTCGTGGCGTGCAATAAGAAAATAAATATTATGTACGCGAAATTTAAATAATTTAAATTCTACTTTTATCTGTGTAAGGAGAGCAGAAACCAGTTTTCGCTGAATCTCTCCTTACCAATGGGCTTTTGTTGGGGTATCAAGATAATCATAAATGGCAAATCACCACCAGAAAATGGGTTTGAAGTTAATGGAGAAATTATCAATTTTTCTGCCTAATATGCCCAAATCTCTTTTACTTTCTTTTACAGCGTTAATGACTGCTCTTATCACAGTGTTAACATCGGCTTTCCAAATCTATGTTCCATTAACACAGGGATATTTCAACTTCGGTGAAATTGGAGTCTATGTTACCGCAATCTTATTTGGACCGATTATTGGTGGGGTAGCGGGGGGTATTGGATCAATGCTAGCCGACCTAGCAACAGGATTTGTGCTATATGCCCCAGCAACTTTAGTCATTAAGGGGTTGGAAGGATTTGTTGTTGGTTATCTTAGTTTCGCGTTTCGAGATCGTTTCGCGCCTAAACAATTAAAATATCTTGGACTTGGTCTTGGTCTTGGCTTAGCAGCCTGTCTGTTAGTAATTGGTGTTTTTCGATTTAGTGGAGAATTACTATTATCAGGTGGTCCCGAAACCCCTTCTTGGTGGCTGATTCCTTTCTTTCTTCCCTCTTGGGTATGGTTTCTTCTGGCAATTTTTCTTGGTGCTGTGACACTTTTTATTATAAACCACTATGAACCAAAAGCTGCTTGGAACATTACCACAATGCTCATTGGAGGAAGTATTATGATAGGCGGTTATTTTCTATTTCAATTCTTTATCTTCCAATATGCGGCTATAGCTGAATTGCCTTTCAACTTCATGCAGGTTATTATTGGAATCATGGTGGCTCTTCCACTAACAGAGAGACTTTTACATACTATGAAGAATTCAGGCTGGACTAAGTAATCAGAAGGTTGGGCGCAAAGTTTTAGCGCTGTGAATCAAGTGTTAATTTCATTATTGTATACTTACTACTGTGTTGCCTATGCCTGAACCATCTCTCCCTGAGGATCCAATGGAAGCAATTATGCAGATTCTCAAAGAAGCCGAACAAGGAGTTGATGGAGTTCAAGGAGTTGCAGTGGTTTCTACGGATGGCCTCCCCATGGCAAATGCATTTGATGCAAAAATCGGGGAAGCTGAGCTTGCCGCTTTAGCTTCATCAATGCTTTCAATAGGGTCAACCGCGATGGAGAATCTCAAGAAAGGAGAATTAGATAGCATCTATGTTAAAGCCGATAAGGGGTATATCCTTCTCCGGTATAGTGGACCATTAGCAGTTGTTATATTTATTACAGAAGAAAATGCGCGTCTTGGTCCATTGATGCTTGAATTGAAACGCACTGCTGCACGTTTAGAAGAAATGCTTGGATTTGGATAATTATAACAAATTTTCATATGATTGGATTAAAAGTTAAGATACTCAATTACTTTATCGACACCAATATCCTTTCTAATGCTCGTTTGAAAGACTTCTAGGTTTGGATTAATTTCCTTTGCATCAAGTTCAAGTTTATCAACATCTACTTCCATAGCTTCAGCTAGATCAATTTTGTTGATAACAAGAATATCAGCTTCATGAAACATAACTGGATGCTTTTGAATCATCCATGGACCTTCTGTAACGCTGACAACTACTAATCGGACATGGGTTCCCAATGGGAAATCTGCTGGGCAGATAAGATTACCGACATTTTCAATTATCATTATCTTTATTCTATCAAGATCAACTGACTGCAAGGCTTTTTGGACTAACTTTGCATCGAGATGACATTCTACACCGGTATTTACCTGAATGGTCTGAATCCCATGTTTTGCAATTCGATCAGCATCAATTGTAGTGGTGACATCGCCAGCAATCACTAGGATTTCCGCTCGTCGAGTTGCTAACTTCTCTGAAATTGCCTCCACTAACGAGGTCTTTCCTGATCCGACACTACCCAAAATATTTACAGTTCGTATTCCATGTTTATCAAAAAAATCGAGATTTTCCTTTGCTAGAATTTTGTTTCGTTTCATGAAATTCTCTTCTAAAGTTATCTCGACCGTTTCTGAGCTAGGAGCGCCGTGACTTTGATGATGGCTGTGAGAATGTTCATGGTGGTGTTCTCCTTGATCAGGAGTAATTACAATACGTTTTGCCTTTCTTTTTTCTGGAGACATTGACTAACCTCCATGAATGTTGATTACTCCGCTAATGGATCTTTTTGAATGATTCCATCAATCTAGAAAGCTTGGGATATGGCGACTAAAATCTGCTTTCTTGAAGATATATAGAAGTTTCAGTATAACAATTGTGGTTGGAGGTATTTTGGTGCAAGCATTACACATTACTGAAACCCGTGCAATTGTTCCGGTTACTCGTAAGCTCACACAACTACGATTCAGCCTTGAAGACCTAGTTGGTCCTGCTGCTTCAGATGATGAAGAGTCTGGGACCGGTGGAACAAAACGAGGCCGCCTCAGCGCTCGGCGTCTTAGTCAACTAATCCCTAATGCTGTTTTACAATGTCAAAAAGCGTCCTCAAAATTCATCGAACTAAACCTAACATATGAGCAGACAATTAAAATACCCGAATTCAGTGCACGAGAACGACGCTATCGCCTGATTCCTTATACAACTAGCTCGGAAATTCTTTGGCGCCCTGAAACAGGATTCTGTTTTGTCATGGATCTTCCTCGACGTGCCATTGCAGCAGTAACTTGGATGTTATCTTCAGCAGTACTTGGTTATCCAGGCAGATTATCACCAATGGATTTAGATCGTTCATTGATGAGAAAGGTAATCCGATATGTGACGGGTTCATCAAAGGGTGGACCCGGTGAACTTACTCGGGCTATCTTCCGTGATGTTGAACTGGACGGGAATCATTTTGATGAAGTCAATCTTCGTTCACGGGAATTACATCAATCTGAATTGTACAAAGACGTTCAGAAAGGTGCAGGGCATATTCATGCGATAAGTTTCATCACGCCAATCATTGAGGAAATTGGGCGTCCACTTGCTTGCCGTATGGATTCAACCGGTTCTGTTCAAATATATTCGCAACGGCTCCCAAATAATTCTCTACGGGCTCTACTTATTTGGTTGGAAGAAATGCTTGCGAAGTAATCTAAAGACTTTGTCCGTATTTTGTGGCTTCCACTAAGCTTATGTGTAATTGGTTTAAGGTATGAACCATTGCTCCATGAGGGGTCTGTTGATGACCATAGTCACAAGTGGAAGCCCATCAAAAATGCTTGCTTGGAGAGTTGCTCAACAACTCAAGGCTAAGTATGTTGATACTGATGTTAAACAGTTTCCAGATGGTGAAACTTATGTTCGTTTCCTTGACGAGGTGGCAAAAGAAGATGTTGTTATTATTCAGTCGCTTGGCCATCGACCTAATGATTATTTGATTGAACTCTTTTTGATGCTTGATGCTCTTAAGGATCTAAAAACAAAGCGCATTGTGACGATTTTGCCTTATTTTGCATACGCAAGGCAAGATGAACGATTCAAACCCGGTGAAGCAATCAGTCTAAAGACGATCAGTCGTCTTATAGAGGCGGCTGGAGCTGATTATATCTTCACAATCGATTCTCATCGTCATCGTGTTGTGGATCAAGACGAACTCACAACAGTACCCCTAGCTGATCTCACCGCAATGGCCGAATTGGCTCATTATATGAATTCTAAGTATGAATTAAAGAATCCCGCGATTGTTGGTCCCGATACCGAAGCCGGAGCATGGGCTAAAATTGCTGCTGACGCCCTTTCCGTTGATTATGATGCTTTGGAAAAGAAAAGGTTTGATGCACAGACTGTGGAAATTAAACCGCGTAGCTTGGATCTTGAAGGACGAGATGTACTCATTGTTGATGATATTATTAGTACTGGAAATACCATCATTAAGGCAATCGGGGTCCTTAAGAACAACGGCGCTAGAGATATCTATGTTGCCTGCACTCATCCACTCCTCGTTCTTAATGCCCTTAGCCGTATTTATCAGGCTGGGGCACTTGATGTAGTTGGTACAGATACCGTTTCATCAACCATTAGCCTTGTATCAGTGGCCCCTGTAATCACAAAGGCAATTAACAAAATTATGTAACGGGTGTTAAACAAGTATGGCGTCTCAATCTCGCAAATACTGGAAAGCTCTTAAATGCCCAATATGCGGAGATAACGCGGTTTTCTACTTAACCATGGATGCTGTTAAGGATGCCACTCAATATCCTGTTCCATTTGAAGTAATCCATGAAGATCACAAGTTTCTTATTTATCTTGATTCAGGCCTTCTAATTAGCCGAATTGAAGAACCCAAAGAACTAGTTACTCCTCAAAAGGGAAAGACCAAAAGTAAAAAAACTAAAAAAGGCACTTGAGCCAATCATTGCTTAAGCCCGGTAGTGTAGTGGTCAATCATCCGAGGCTCTGGACCTGCAGTTAAATGCTATGGAGAAACCTTGGGACCGCGGTTCGAATCCGCGCCGGGCTACCACTTCTTCGGTAGGATGTTTCTGATCAACGATCAAAGAAAATGTTCTTTCCTGTTGCTGCTAGAGGAATGCCAATTAAAATCGTGCAATCAGGCATTAACTTCAACCCATATGCAGCCACTCCTGCACGAAAGAAAATGCGGTTATCGACATTGTGTATCTGTGCGGTTTTTACTGCACTCCCAAGTGCAATTCCTAGGTCAATCGCTTTGATAACACAAGTAGGCCCCGCAAAAAACCGCCCTTCTTTTCGACCTTTTTCAAGCATATTCGCACAATTTTCAAATCCGCAAGCTCCACACTGGGTGCCAAGGGTATTCGGACCCTTAAGGCCAATAAGTACTAAAGCTGCACTCTTTTCAACGCTTTTTGCATCTCTCACCCAATGATCATCGGGGCTTTGTGAAATTTTATACATTTCCTTGGCTATCGCATCCTTCTCTTTTCCCGTGAGCATCATGGTTTCAATATCATCAATACCCTTGCCTTTAGGAGCCGTTCTTGCAGCGAGAAGCATGAGTCGAGCTACGTCAAGCACTGCCTTATTTTCTACTTCAGGTCCTTCAAAACGCATTAAAACACCACACACTCAAAGGATTCTTCTCAACTTTAGTGTTTAGCTTGAACTGAAACGATTAAGTTGATAAAAACCCAAACATCAAAAACCCAAAAGGCTAATTTTCTTAGAAACCCTGGTTATTCTCATCTAATAGTATGTATAAATAAAGATAGGAGACGACCTGTTGTCGAAGTTGCTTCGTGTTTCTGTTGGTACTGCGGCCGCATTGAATTTATTGCACTGTAAACTTGATGCAGCTCCAACGACTGCCTATACCATGACTTATACAACATCCCGCTGTTCAGCTAATTGTGCTTTTTGTGCACAAGCACGAGAAAGCACGGCTAATGCAAATCAATTATCTCGTGTCACTTGGCCTGAATATCCTCTTTCACACGTTATCAAAGCTCTGAAAGATAATGTTCATGGCTCTTCCTTTAAACGAATTTGTATCCAAACTCTAAATTTCCCCTCCTTGGTGCCCGAGCTGGAACACTTAATTCCGATTTTTCGCCAACAAGTACCTCAAATCCCTCTTTCCATTGCATTGCCACCTTTGTCTAAATCTCATATTCAAAAATTTTACAAATTAGGTGTTGACCGAGTGGCAATTTCTCTTGATGCTGTGACTCCTGAGATATTTAGTGAAATTAAAGGTCACGGTGTGAATGGACCCTTTAGCTGGAAAAAACACAAGCAAGCATTGAAAACTTGTCTATCCATTTTTTGTAAAAAACGAACAACAACTCATCTCATTATTGGATTAGGAGAAACTGAAAAAGAAAGTATAGCTCTGATACAAGAATTAACTGACCAAGGCATCACCGTTAGCCTCTTTCCATTTATGCCACTAAATCACACCAAATTGGCTAAACATGATCGCCCAAAAATCAGTGCGTATCGTCGCATTCAATTAGCTCACTATCTTATCCAAAAAGGTCTGGTGCATATTGACCAAATGGAATTCAATTCAGCCGAGAATCACCTCACTAAGGTTAAAATGCCAAAAAGAGACTTGTCCAAGATAGTTGCACAGGCGAAGGCTTTTCAGACCGCCGGGTGCCCATCTTGTAATCGTCCCTTCTTTACAGAGCAACCCAGGGGCCCTATCTATAATTATCCAGTTTCTCCTCTTCCCCAAGCGATTGGTAAGATTAGAAACCAACTAGGAGGCATACTTTGAACAATGACTCAATTATGGCGATTAATTCGCACAGGTATTTTCAACGCCTTTGAAAATATGGCAATTGATCATTTGCTCTTAGACGCCTGTCATAAAGATACAGCCGCCAATACTCTCCGGTTTTATCGTTGGAAGCCTTCAGCAGTTTCAGTTGGACGGTTTCAACATATGGATGATGAAGTTGATGTTGATGCATGTCGTGTTCTTAATGTTGATCTCGTTCGGCGTATGTCCAGCGGCGGTGCTGTTTATCATGATTTTGAAGGTGAATTGACATATAGTATTATATGCCGTATGGATGACGATCAACTTACTTCAGATGTCGTCGAAACTTACCAACACCTTTGTAGTGGTCTCTTGAAGGGATTAAATCGACTTGGCGTTCTAGCAAAATTCTCATCAGGGTCAGAAAACTTTTGTCCCAATCTTTTCGTTAAGAAACGTAAAATTTCAGGAAATGCTCAATCACGCCGTGGAAACACGCTACTTCAACATGGCACAATCCTTCGTTCATTAGACTTGAACAAGATGTTTTCAGTTCTTAAAGTTAATAAAAACAAGGTTGATTCTGAAGCAATTCAGAAATTTTCCCACCACCTAACTTCATTAGAAGAAGAACTTGGTAAATCTCCGACTTTTGGCCAAATTGAAGAAGCGCTTATTGAGGGGCTTGGTAGTTCTTTACCAGCACGCTTTTATGAGGAAGGTCTTACTGATGCTGAGCTTCAATCTGCACGAAAAATTGCTCAATCTTGGTACAATAAACCTGAATGGACTTTCCAACGGGGGTTTTAATAATAACCCCTCAATATGTCACAAATTCAGTACTAGAAAATTGGTACACCGCGCCTTATTCAAAATTAGATGAATTATTTGAGCAAACATATCAGATTACCCACCAACATTTCAAACGACACATTACCCTCTATATTCCTGGTTCTCATTTTCCCTCAATCTCAATTACTGGGACTCAATGCCAACTTAATTGTCAACATTGTAATAGCCATTTTCTACATCAAATGGATCCAGTTACTCAACCCACCGAGTTAGTTAACTATTGCCAGAAGTTAGCTAAACGAAATGGAACCGGTTGTCTCATTAGTGGAGGTTGTGATTCAGATGGGACAGTTCCACTAGCTCCATTTCTACCAGCATTAACGAAAATCAAACAATCAACTAATCTGTATCTCAATGTGCATACTGGTTTTCTTAATTATACTATGGCACACCAATTAGCCAAAACAAACATTGATTGCGCCTCCGTAGATGTTGTTGGAGATGAAAGAACGCTTCATGAAATATATGGACTCACTCATCGGTCAATCGAAGATTATACCACAACTTTGAAAGCCCTCAAATCTAGTCAACTCTCTGTTGCCCCCCATGTCTGTGTCGGGCTTTACCATGGACAATTATCAGGCGAATTGTCTGCCCTTCAAATAATTCATTCAAACATACAACCTCGGCTTCTTGTAATTATCGCCTTAATGTCAACTTCGGGAACACGTCTAGCTAATACTACCCCAGTAAATCCAGTTGATGTTGCCAGAGTATGTGCGCTTGCTCGTCTTCGTTTTCCTAAATGTGAAATTGCCCTTGGTTGTATGCGGCCTCGTGGGGCGGTTCGACGTCAAATGGAACAATTAGCGATAAAAGCCGGGATTACTCGGCTTGTATTACCTACTAGATCCACCATCAAGTATTTGGAAGAAAATCAGTTCACTCTTTCCACTAAGAGGGCATGTTGTGTAGTATAATCCAACAACTTCGAGAGCGACTAATTTAATTACGATAATTTTTCACGTGATATATTCACGCCTTTTGAATCAATTATTGCAATCTGTATTGCGCCACCTGACGCAATGTCGCGTTTCCTAGCGGCACTTACCGCACGCATCACTAACTGCTTGCCCTGCTCAATCGTCATCCCTTTTCGATATTCATCCTCAAGAACACCATAAGCAACTACAGAACCACTACCTGTCGCAGTAAACTCTTCCTCTTGTAACATGCTACCTAAAGGATCTAGCATGTAAACATGTGAACCATCATCATCCACACCGCCGACAATGAGCATTGCTATTAAAGGATACATACGATTTCTGAACAGAATGGATGAAGTCAATCGGGAAATTGCTTTTACAGAGAGATCTCGTCCCTTCTCAAGTGCTTCCAATCGAGCAATAGCACGAACATTATTGATAAGCTGTTGTGCATCAGCAACCGAACCTGAAATAGTCATAGCGATATGATCTGTAATTGGTAAAATTTTTGGGGCTGTATCACTCGCGACTAGATAACCCATAGACGCTTGGGATTCAGTTCCAAGAATAACTCCACCATTAACCTTTACGGCTACAGTGGTTGTGTGAGACATTAACCGATGATTATTTTCTTGTCCCATCATTTTCTGAAAACCCTCTAGCACAATTAGTAATTGCCCACGATTATACCAACGGATTTAAGTTTTATTCTCTTTTTGGTTTTGCTTACTGGTTTGAGAGGAATAAACCCCACATGCTGGGTCAAAACATTTTTAGCTGAGACTCTTCTCGTCTCCAGCACTTAGCAATTAGGTGAACTTGCCTTGGCTTTCCGACCAGATATACGCGCGCCTCAAACAGGTGAAACTCGTCGTGGACGCGGGTTTAGCCTTCAAGAACTAAAAGAAGCAGGTATTAGTCTTCAGGACGCTCGATGGATGGCTATCCCCATTGACACTCGACGTAAGACTCGGCATACCGAAAATATTTCCACGCTTCAAGACTTTGTGAAACGCATCAAGAAGTTAGGGAAACCTGCAAAGGTAGCAAAACCCAAAATAAAAGCTGAAAAACCCAAAGCCGCAAAACCCAAAGCTAAACCTATTGAAACAGATTTAGCTGAACTCAAGGGTGTTACAAAGAAGCAAGCTGAAGCTCTAGCTGAAGCTGGAATAGCCAGTATTCAGTCCCTCTCAACCACATCGCCTCGACGGCTAGCAAGAACAACTGATTTGAAACGAGATCGCGCAGAAAAGCTAATTGAATCTGCAAAACGGCACCAAAGAGAAAAAACAAAAGCTACACGTGAAGAAAAATCCAAGGAACCAAAAATAACCGAGTTAAAACATCTCCCTGATATCTCTCGTGATGATATTAAACAGCTCAATGAACTCGGTGTTGCAACTCTTGAAGACTTGAAAAATGAAAATCCACGAGACTTAGCCCTTCTAACTGGCATTCCTGAAAAGCAGATTAAAGAATGGCGAAAAATTATTCGTAGCCTGGATGAAGAATAGGGCTATAATCAATTTCTTCCTACTCTCTTTTCATTTTTTTAGATAGCGTTCCCAAGGTAGTGCTTGTTCGATAGAATACCAACCAAATTCTTGGTAGAGCACAGCAATTGCACCCTGTGGCGGTATAATCCCCTGTTCAGTTATTATTGCATCAATATACTCTGCAGGGGTGACATCAAAGGCAGGGTTCCGAACACTCACATTGGTCCAATTTGAAAGCGTTTCATTTGATACCACTTCTGTTACTGCTCGTTCTTCAATTTCAATTAATTCGCCTGTCATTGTGGCTGGGCTGAATTTATAGCTCTCAGCTGCAACGAAAAAGTCAACCCGCGCCTCATCTGCGGCTAATGCTACAAAACTGGTTCCGATTTTGTTGACAACAGCACCATTAGCTGTAACGGAATCCGCACCAACAAACACCTTGTCAGCATGACTGATGAGATGACGTGTTGCATTATCTGTAATCAGGGAACAGGAGATGCCAGCTTTATCGAGCCATGTTGCCGTAATATGCCCCTGATATTTCGGACGGGTTTCAGGAACATAGACGGTGAACTCCTTTCCCATCGAGTGCGCTGTTTTCAGAACTCCAAAAGCGGTAGCGCTGTTACAATATGTGAATATAATGTCACCATTGACAATAAGACGCGAACCGATTTGCCCAATGATTTTAACTGCATTATTGGACATCTCAATGAAGTTATTGCCAATTTCTTGACCCTTTTCTTTCAAGCCGGCAATGCTTTTGGTTTCTTCTGCTTTTTGTAGTAATCGTGTGTAATAATAACGAAGGGCATTAGGTAGTGAAACTGCTGAAGGACGAGTTTCATACAATAATTGGGCTGCTTGGGCTACATCTTGAAGGAGCGGTCGAATTTGCCGTGCCTTGGATTCCACTGTTGCAATGATTAGTCCTTTAGCTGCTGCTCGTGCAATGCGCCCCGCACCCCGAATTCGCATTGAACGGATATCTTCGGCTATTGCTTGTGTTTCTTGAGGAACTATACCCATGATTAATCGCCGAGTCATTTAATATATAATCAGGGTATTAATGCTGCCATGGAGGCTCTCGTTTGTGAACCTTGACTGGCTTATAAAAAAATTCAAAACGTACGAAATTGCCAGTGCAGATGGAACTGCAATTGCCGCTGCTTCGGCTCTTAAAGATCTTGCCTTGAAAGCTCCTGCTAAATCAACTAAACAGCTATTAGAACAAATTAAAATCGCTGCTCTTAGTCTTCGTGAAGCGCGGCAAAGCTCCGCCGCCTTACACAATTGTCTTGATTTTATCGAAGATGCAGCCCAAAACGCTTACTTCCAAAAAAGTTCCTTGAAAAAAATGCGAAATATACTCGGTAAGGCTTCTGATAACTTCGTTAAACGTATTGCCGATGCAAAAGACCGTATTGGCGAGATCGGTTCAAAACGTATTAGATCTGGAGATCACATTCTAACTCTCTGTCGAAGCACAACTGTACTGACTATTCTGAAAAAAGTGGTTGAACAAGGAAAAGAAATCCAAGTATATGTTGCTGAAAGTCGTCCAGATCTTGAGGGACGTTTAATGGCTACTGAAGTAGCTGAACTTGGTATACCCGTGACGTTCTTTACCGACTTTGCTACTCGGATTTTCCTCCCAGATATTGACCTCCTACTCGCTGGTGGTGAGGCAATTGCTGCAAACGGAGCTATCGTATCTAAAGTGGGCACCGCAACCCTGGCAGAATTATGTCATGAAGCGCGTGTCCGAGTTCTCATTGCTCTTGGTAGCTACAAATTCTCTCATGAGACAATATTAGGAAGACTTATTGCAATTGAGGAAGGGAACGTAGAACAAGTCGTTCCTAAAGAGGAAATTGACAAACGAATCACAATCCGAAATCCCCTCTTTGACGTGACTGGACCTGAAAATATAGATGCGTTCATTACTGAACGAGGAATCATTCCACCACAGGGTGCCTACATTATTCTCAAAACAAACAGAGAAGATAAAGGGTAGAAAGGCTCAAAAGCCTAAACTCCCCGTGGTTTTTGACACGAAAAAAGGAGCAGAAAACAATGTCTCCACCAACGACTACAACGCGAAAAAAGAGTCCAAAAAAATTGGCAGTCATTGATAGTGAGCTGTGTGGTGTCTGTCAAGGCTGTGCCACCGTTTGTCCCGTGAATGCCATCGAAGTAACAGAGCGGTTTGTTATGGTGAATCCTGAAAAATGCACGGGTTGTGGGATCTGCGTCAAAGTCTGTCCGGTGGGTGCTATAATTCTGATCGAATGTTAATGACAAATCGATAAATGAAGAGGAGTGGTATTATGTCAAATCTTAATCGTATTCTTGTTGTGGGTGCAGGACCAGCCGGCTCTTCAGCTGCAGTTGGGGCGCTGCGTGCTGGGGCCAATGTAACGATCATTGATCGCAAAACCAATGTTGGAATTCCTGTCCAGTGTGGAGAAGCCATTGGTAAAACGGGCCCAGGAGTTGCTGAAATCGAGATTCCCAAAGAGGCGATTCGAGCTCCTCTTCGCGGGTTTCGTATCTATAGTCCAGCCCAAATTGCTGTCGATTATGCTACGCCAGAACCCAGCGGGTTTATTGTGGATCGCCGTGTATTTGACAAGGAACTTTTTGCCCGAGCCACAGAAGCTGGTGCTGAGAGCTTATTAGGCGCACGGGTAATCGACGTTACTCGTTCTCAAGGGACTGTTGATGGTGTTGTCATTCGTCATGAAGGGCAGCGAAAAACCCTGAAGGGTTCTGTCGTTATTGGCGCTGATGGGGTCAACAGCCAAATAGCACGCTTCACTGGCTTACGGAAATCTTACAAACCGGATGATATTGATTCATGTTTTGCCTATGAAATGTCGAATTGTGATTTAGAAACTACAGATCTTATGGAGTTCTTACTAGGAAGTGAAGTATCACCACGTGGATATATCTGGATTTTTCCTAAAGGAAATAGGCGTGCTAATGTTGGTATTGGAATTGGTGGAACTATAGAAACTCAAACGGCAAAGGAATATCTTGACCACTTTCTAAAACGTCATGGTGTAGCAAAACGGCAACTTAGCGCTGCACGAGTAATTGAAACTCGTGTCGGAGCTCTTCCTGTATGTGGACCCAACAGAGTCAATGTAGTCGACGGTGCTATGTTAGTGGGTGATGCTGCTGGACAAGTTCACCCCATTACCGGAGGAGGTATGGGCTATGCCATGGTGTGTGGTAATATCGCTGGACGCGTGGCTGCAGAATGCACGTCTAGGAGCCAAGTTGCTGCAACAAATCTCCAACAATACGAAAAAGAATGGCGCAAACTTTATGGTGCTGAATTTGATCAATCATTGAAACTTCGGGACTTACTTCTAAAAACTGACGATGAAACCTTGGATAAACTCGCAGGCATCGTAACCGGTGAATCAATTGTTAAAATGACCGCTGGTAAAAAAGTCAAGATTTTCATGAAAGCCATGGCGACCAAAGATAGAAAACTCATCGCACTCATGCAGGAATTACGAAAACTTCGTATGGTCTAGCCTAATCCGAAATCCAGTAAACAACTTTAAATCATCATTTTCCTCACATTAACAAAGACTATCGAGGTTTGTCCTATGGGATCCTCAACTACCGGAACAATAATTGGAATTATCGTCGGCTTATTAGTCACGTTGGGCATTGGATACCTCTTGTGCTTTGCTGCAATTAGTGGGTTTCCTCTTAGTGGACCCGGTCTCATATCACCGACTGTTATATCTGACTTTCAGACAGCTTCAATAATTGGACAGATTCAACTTATCTATTCAGGTATCCTTCTGAATATCTTAGAAACGTATATTGTCGCACCCGTAATATGGCTCCTTGGTGGATTAATCGCGGGGCTCGTTGTACGAGACATGATGAAAGGCGCCGCAGCTGGATTAATCGCTGCAATAATTGCGCCTTTTATTTGCTGGATTCTAACATGGAGCATTTTGTATCCAGGCGACTTCACTCAGCTTGCCAATCCTACTCTTCTCAATTTACTCCTCAATTGGGTTATTCACGGAATCTTGGGAGGAATTATTGCTGCCGTTGGTGGCGTGATTGGCGGAACACTAACGTCTGGTTTTGAAGCCCGCTAGAGCCACATTAATAAGCATATGCTCCAAGGCACCATACTATGCCTAAACTAAGGAGTTCAACACTAGCCCCTCTAGGACTCCTTAGTAGCCTTATTCTATCAGCGAGTGTCTATTTCACTCAACCTGGTATAATCTATACCCTAGTCTACTCCACCTATCTGAATTTAATTAGTATTTTCCAATTATACGAGCTGGCATGGATTCTTGGAACTATCGATGTTCTTCTCAACTTTTCAATTTTGAATACTCTTTTCCTTTGGATAGGATTCACGATCATAGTATCTCTTCTAATTCGAAAAATGAATGCAACTCTCACAGTTGTTAGTACTGCAATCTTGTTACCGGGGGGAACTTGGATGCTTTTTGCAATAAAATATGCTCCACTAGTTGGATTTCCATTCGGCTTCCTCTTTTCCTTCTTACTTTGGAAGATTCTTATTCCTCTTGGCCTCACATTGGGTCTGGCAGGTCTTTTATCACTTCCATTTTTTCTTATTCAGCGCCGTCAACCCGTTGAAGCTGAAGTTCCAAAGATCTTGCATTTTATTTGTACTAGTTGTGGTGCTGAATACCGTTCACAACCTCTGATTTGTGTCAAATGCGGTAAGGAGGGCACTATCGAAGAAAAACCGGGTTGTTGAGATAAATTCGATTGTTGTTGTGGTAATCGCAAAAAAAACATGGTGGTTTTGAGAAAAAAACAAAGGCTTATAATTTTTAATGTTATTAATTTAAAAGCCGGTTTGGGGCAGCGACACGATTTTAAATCAGTGCCTGAAAAATCCTCATAGGCAGAATCCTCCCAAAGAGGCATAAAGGCCCGAGTCGTCCTCGCCCTCCAAGAACATCCCTACTCCTTTGGCTGCCCTTCCGGCAATCTTTTTTAAATTTATCGAGGAAGAAGTGGCACTTAACATTCTCAGAAAAAACAGCTATGCGGACACAGGTCTAGCCAGGATATCGTTGGAAATAGCAAATTCTAAGACCTCAACAATGGCGTATTCTGGAAGTCCAAGAAGAAAGGCGATGGTTTTAACATCTCTTTTGCCATCTACAAGAAAGAGAACATCGCGTGCATAGGGACCGAATTTATCAAAAAGGGAGCCTCCAACTGGGGAACCTGTGTCCAGTGCCGCAAGCAGATCTTGACCTCCCTGGGGAATAAATGTTAGATCAATTCGTCCTTCTGATGGAGGTGGTGGTGGTTGTTTTATT
>JBHLSA010000018.1:0-16788 GCA_048882025.1 Candidatus Thorarchaeota archaeon
TTAATCTTGCTCTAGCAACTGAACCTTTAACAGACGCATTAGGTCGATATTCTGTTAATTACCGAATTCCCGCATCTCAAGCCCCTTTGGGACTCACAGCAATACAAGCCGCCTTTGGTATAACTGGTGTTATCGACCCGACGATAACTCTACCAGTGAATCTGAACATTACAGCAACTTCACAGTTAACCGTACAAGCGATTCCGAACTCTGTACGATTGAATAGCTCTACTACACTTCAAGGACAATTGCAGTATGAGAATGGCACAGGAATAGCGGGTCAGGATGTTGGACTCTATTGGAATGGAACTGCGATTGGATCAACAACCACCAATGGCGCTGGCTTCTTTTCAATGAATTATGATCTGATCAATGATACTGGTCAAGTGTTAATTGAAGCCAACTTTTCAGGAGCTCCCTACATATATGGTTCACGGGCATCAAACACACTACGAGTTCATGAAGAAGGCTCGATTATAATTTTTGTTAATGACGATGACTTAGATAATGTAACTCAAAGAGGAAATACTGTTTATTTCACAGGGTGGGTTGAAAACCAAACTGGGACAGGACAAGGAGGAGTAACTGTTCGTATTTACTTAAATCAATCAATGATTCTCCAAACAGTTACATTGTTTGATGGCTCTTTTTACGTGAGTTATCAACTTGAAACAACCCTTTCTGTGGGAACCATGGAGGTTACCGGGGATATTATTCACCCCACGTTGCAGGTCATTAGCAGTGTTGACTATTTTGTCGTCAACTCAACAACACAAATTCGGAACCTGACATTTGATATGTTTCCTGTCATGCTTGGGGAATTTGTTACATTTACAGGACAGATAATTGATGACCAAGGGGTCGGTCTTTCAGGACAAATTCTAAATATTGATGGCTCATATGCGGCGGTTACTATTCCTCTAGGAACTGTTAACACTCAGCCTGACGGTACATTCTCCTTCCTTTTTGCAATCCCTATGAGCATACCCACAGATATTGGCAGTGTATTCTTTGATGTTACTTATTCTGGGACCGCCTATTACGGTGTTAGTATTAATTCGGAGGGTCTTGATGTCTTTTCAAATGCAAGTCTGCTTATTGAGACCCCTTTTAGTTCCATTGCGTGGAATGCAAGTGTTTTAGTTAATGGCACCCTCTTCGACAACTTTGGGCGCGCTTTAGCAAATAGGGACATCCAACTATTCGTTAATGGAACAAGCAACATTTCAACTGCATCAGATCCGTTTGGCCGCGTAAGTTTTGCACTCAGATTTACTCCAGATGGAGTAATTGATACTGTTTATTCCCTTCAGCTCCGACACGAAACTGTAATTACCATCAACTCAATTGTTAGTAATATAATTGTGGAGGCCGAAGAAATCATGCAAACCCCACCACCCCTATACTTCCCCATTGAATTGATAATTCCAATAATTATCGTAATAGTCATCATCGTAGTAGCAGTTCTCGGATATCGCTACTGGAAACGTCGTCCCCGACAACCAACGGCACCTTCTATTGATGCTGCTGCTATGCTTACATCACTTCGTCAATTACTTACAAGTAAAAAGTACCGAGAAGCGATCATTTACGCCTTCAGAATGTTTGAAACCATCATTCAAGCAAAACTAGGTATTTACAGAGACCCCAGTATTACTCTTCGAGAGTTCGCGAACCTCACAGTCGCTCATGGACGACTTGATTCACGAACCATGGAAAGCTTCATTCGAGGTGTTGAGGAAGCCCGTTTTAGTGATCATCCCATTAGCTACAATACTGCCCTGATGACCCTCAATTCCTTTGCCAGCATCTATAATTCCTTAACCGGAGGCAATTTGCGGTTTGTCACGCAAGAACAACAACAGCCCGCCCCAGATACCGAGCAGTCCGAAAGCAGCTGAGGCGAAAAAACGAAGTAAATTCATGACCCTGTTCGTTTTTTGCTTCGTATTCGCCATAGCCTGGCTGCCAATTCTCT
Source organism: Candidatus Thorarchaeota archaeon (assembly GCA_048882025.1). Classification (GTDB taxonomy): domain Archaea; phylum Asgardarchaeota; class Hermodarchaeia; order Hermodarchaeales; family Hermodarchaeaceae; genus Hermodarchaeum. Next base: position 1,979 of record JBHLSA010000018.1, read on the forward strand.
TAAGCGTGACAGGTGTAGGTGGAGTTGACACCCTGCCTTTTTCCATTTATAATGAAAACGCCTATCCAGGTGATGGATGTTCCGAATTCGCAGAGACATTAAGAAACGATGGCTTTGAGGTAAATCCTCTCATTAGTTCACTGAGCGTAGTTAATGGGATTCCACAAAATAGTGTTCTTTGCATAATCGGTCCTACCCACTTCTTTTCTGTAATCGAAAGTTCTGCATTAATTGATTTCTTCCTTGCTGGGGGGAGCCTGCTCATTGCAGATGACTTTGGCTCCGCAAATACCCTGTTAGATGGTCTTGCGATGTTAATGCAAGGGACTTGGCCGATTGAAATGCAAGGCTTCATACCCGTGTCCAGAATCGGATTCAACCGAGGACTCCTTTTAGATGCGGATAGTAATGATAACGGAAGACCCTTACTACCCGTTATTACCTCATTTAATGATGGAGGGCGAATATTTTCCTCATCACACCGTGTTGTGATGAATTTTGCCACTGGTCTGAAGGGGATCAATTCCAGCTCTGCATTAGCAAGTTCCTCAACGAATTCGTGGATTGTTGCAGGTGATGTGTTAACAGCGATAGAACACGGAACAGATCCCAGTTATATTGCCTTTAATACAACGCGAGGTGACCAAGCAGGACCATTCGCGTTAATGGCAGAATTAAGAGTTTCCAACGCTACAGGCAGTATTATTCTTCTTAGTGATCCAAGCATCTTCATCAATAACATGATCAATCGGGGAACAAATCGGTTATTTACATCAGAGCTCATTGCGTATTTAGCCCGTCAGTCTAATGCAAATACCATAATTATTGATCATAACCATTTAGGATGGCCTGCTTCTGCACCTGTTCTCTATGTTGGTTTAATGTTGGGACAGATTACATATGTGTCAACAAATTGGCTACTTGCACCACTAGCTCCGCTTCTAGCAATTTGGATGGTAAGGCGATATCTTCCGGCAGGAAAGCCAGAAAAGCAGAAGCCAATGGAACTTTATCGATTACGGAGACAGACATTATTTACAAAGGCTTTACATGATTATGTTGACAAGCAACAGTATGATGAAGCTTTGCAAGTGATTTATGGAAAGCTCAAACGTGATCTACGCCGCCGCCATGGGTTAAGGACCTTCGATGTCCCAAGGCTATTGGTCAGTGTATCGCGAACGCGCCAATCAGATGATATAGCGCGTTTAACTGATGATTTTGAGGCTCTAGAAAAGACAGTTAATGAATCACGAAGGATTAATCGCGAACAGTTTCTAGACCTGTTTTTCAAAATAGAACGTATTCGAGAAAATATTGGGTGATGTAGAGATGAGTAGGAGACGAAGACAAAGTGATGGAATGTCCATCACGGAAGTGCGAAAACAAGCCAGTAAAATCCTCGATGAAGTGGGGAAGGTTATTGTTGGGAAACGTGGAATTCTTCAGAATATTCTGGTTGGATTGCTCGCGAAAGGGCACATCCTATTAGAGGGCGTACCAGGGATAGCTAAAACCTACATGGCAAATGCCTTTGCTCAGGCAATTGGGTGTGAATTTAAGCGAATTCAATTTACACCCGACATGCTTCCAGCAGATATCGTTGGTACGAATATTTATGATCCAAATACTGGAGAATTTCGACTCCGAAAGGGACCTGTTTTTTCGAATCTTGTTTTAGCAGACGAGGTTAATCGGTCGCCACCGAAGACCCAATCCGCTCTTCTTGAAGCAATGCAAGAGAAGCAGGTGACTATTGAGGGGGCAACATTACCATTACCTTCCCCATTTATGGTATTAGCAACTCAGAACCCCATTGAGCTCGAGGGAACGTATCCTCTTCCTGAAGCACAGGTTGACCGGTTTCTATTCAAGCTGCATGTGGATTATCCCTCGGAAGCTGAAGAGGTTGAGATACTTCGCCGCAAACATCAGCCCGAAGAAGTGGAACTTGAAGCAGTTGTTGAACCAACAACGTTGATTCAGATGCAAGAAACAACTAAGCGAGTTTTCATCGAACCTTATATTATGTCTTATATTCGCGATATTGTCGTTCGAACACGAAATGACCCTCAAATTCTGATTGGAGGTTCACCACGTGCATCTATTGTCTTACTCGATACATCTAAGGTTCATGCAGCACTAAGTGGACGCGATTATGTGACTCCTGATGACGTTAAAGCCCTTGCAAATCATGCCTTAAACCATCGATTAATTCTCAAACCCGAAGCGGAATTAGAAGGAACCTCGGTACATGCAGTAATTGACCGAATTCTTCGACAAATAAGTGCACCTGGAGCGTAATCTTACTTGTTTTCTGAACGTGGACGAGCAGTCCTTCTCATGGGCATATTCATCCTCGTTTCAGGCTTTGCCTTTACAAATTATATCCTCACGCTCCTTGGTATCTTTCTTATTGTAGGATCTGTTGCCAGTTCACCATATTTTCAGCTCACCATGCCTGTAGAAACACTACAGGTTACCAGAGAAATTGATAAACGAAACATCTTTCAAAACGATTTTATCCACATCAAATTAACCGTTAAAAATACTGGATCTCACCGAATCGACTCGGTAGATATATTCGATGTCTATCCAGAGATTTTTCAACTAGTTCTTGGGAAGAACACCATTCGAACGCGGATCGACCCCAATCAAGAGATTAAGTTTTCATATATTCTTCAAGCTCCCCTCAGGGGTAAATTTACCTTTGGTCCAACAAAATTCCAGATATATGATCGATTAGAATTTCGTTATGAAGAGATGTCAGGAGAAAATTTTGAAGAGCTTGTAATCTATCCGAGTGTCGAAGAAGTTCGTATTATGGAAAGTCTAGCAAAAAAACGCCGGCTTGGCCATATGTTTGGAATTCATAAAACCCGCCAAATGAGTTTGGGAACAGATTTCACTGGTATTCGAAAATATGAGGTAGGTGATGAATATCGACGGATTGATTGGAAGGCTTCTGCAAGAACGCAGAAACTTATGATGCGCCAATATGAGACGGAACGTAATATTCGAATGTTTGTTATTCTTGATACAGGTGCAACAATGGGAGCAGGGCGGCCAGAGTATAGTAAACTAGAAGCTGCTATCCGAGCAGCATTAATGCTTGCTAAGACGGCCATGGAACGAAAAGACCATGTTGGACTTCTCACGTGGTCAACCAAACAACACACATTTCTTAAACCAGGGCTTGGTGACGCCCATTACCAAGTGATGCTGAATCAATTGGCTCAAATAGAAGCCGGTGGTGAATTTGATTTAACCGCGGCTGTTGAATATCTCGCTTCGCGAGTACAACAACAAAGTTTCTTTGTTGTATTAACTGATTGTGAGTCCAATCGTTCTCGTTTAGAAAAAGGTATCAAACTTATTCGAGGCTACAAACACAATGCGTTAATTATTGCGCCGTTTGGTCCTTGGTTTGAAATTGAGGAAATTTATCTTTCACCTGTTGAGCGGGCTATAGGAGAAGCAATTGTTCATAAACTACTCGAGGCACAGACGGCGATGGCTAAGAGTTTTCGTCGGGTGGGAGTCTCTCTTATTCCTGTTGGGCCTGGTGATTTTCTTCCAACGGTGTTAAGTGAATATCTCAAGGCGAAGAAGCGGAGTGTTGCGATGATTTAGTTTGAGGAGGAGAACTGGGTGAGACGATATATACTTTGGATGTTGCAAGGAATCGCCGTAGCCGCTTTTGTTGCTTTTGCAGCCGTTATCCTCTTCTATTTAGATCCAATAGTGTGGCGTTTTGATGGCATCGCGGGGCCTTTTACTGCACTCATAGAATTTGCTATAGAGATTCGCAATAGCATTACACTATTGGCTAGCTTTTTCATAGATTTTGCAGCTTACTTTGGAGCGTTTATTGAGGGATATTTAACAGCTCAATTATGGACTGATCTCTTTCCCCAATATCAAAATGCAATCATCGCTTATTTTCAAGCATTTGGATTCACATTGACCCGACCCGCTCTAGAGGTGCCTTTTACGTTATTGGTTAGTCTTTATTTCCTTGGATTTCAAATTCTCTTGGTAATTGGGTTAATTGCGGGGGTTTTATCATTTCTCAGGATTAGTGGTCGTTTAGCATCATTATGTTTCATTACGATGATGGCTTTGGCGATTTTAGGGGCGGGGGGAATAATGTTAAATCTTCCTGGAGGCGAATACGGTTTCTTCTTGGCACCCATCAGCGCTTATCCATCATCACCAGATCCGATAGGATTTTTGAGTTCACCAATTTTTATTGTTGCCCTCATCAGTTTTGTTTACTTAGAAGCATCCTACCAAGTTGTCTATTTTTACTCATTATTAGAACCGCCTACAGTCAGGGAAGAACAGCTTCGCAAACAGCTTCAACAATTGCAAACGGATGCCCAAAGTCAGGTTACCTTTCAACCTCAAACCATACCCGTTCCAAAAGCACTTCAGCGAATGTTGGGATCTGACGCCTTTCAGCTAATGCGGCAAGTAATTGAACGTAAATTGCTACGCCGTGAGTGGCTGGTTGAACTAAAAGATGCCCATGAGGTTCGACGGTTGAATACGTTTGTAAGCCGAGTATTTCGTGAAGACTCGGAAGCAGAAGCCGCATTGACCGCTCAAGCTTCAATACCATCTTTATGGAGAATGACTGGTTTATCGATTGGTTCTTCGATTGTTCGATTTGCCTTTGTAATACTAATTGCTTACATCTGTATTCATCCGATGGCTTTGTTAGTATTGTTAAGGGCACCCCCCATCATCATCTTCTCGGTTGAATTCATGTTCTTACCAGAAAAGACGATAATATTCTTGGTACCTTTAGTTCTCCTCTTTCCTCTTATTGCTACAATCCTTGGTTATATTCGTCAACGTCGGGCTTATTCACCGGATCAAGTTACACAGATTGAGCCACAGTAGCTCGAGAAGTAGGGCTTTCGGCTAGTGTTATCGCGACGCGAGTAAGATTTGGATAGTCTGGTGCTAGGCGATTCTTTAATTCATTACAAAGGAGTGATGCTAATTCTTCGGCAGTTGTTTCAACTACGCTGAGCACTTTCACATCTTTTGTTGGAAAGGAATAGGTTCCATCAGGTGTCATCACTTGTGTCTGTGTGTCCTTTTGATCAATTTTAATAAGAGCGGATTTTGCAGGTAACAAAATCATATGATCCCATTGTTTGCACAATTCGCGTAGGTGCTGTTTGAGAATACGAAAATCAATTACCATTCCAAGAGAGTTGATACGACCATCGACAGTAGCCACAACATGGTAATTATGACCATGGAGGCGCTCGCATTTCCCACCTTCACTTACAAAGTGGGCAGCTGCAAAATCGATGGCGGAAACCTCAACGGAAATCTCTTCAGTCATTCTAATTACCTAGTACTATATTGGTCAATGGAGTAGAAAAAGAATGGGAAAAAGGAGAGGAAGGCGTCCGACTATGCGGACGCATGTTTACATCATGCCCGGCATTCCACCCATTCCAGGTGGCATACCACCCATACCAGGGGGTCCACCAGGCGGTGCTGCGCTGCGTTTGGAAGCGATAACATCATCAATTCGTAAAATTAGTGATGCGGCTTCAGTAGCCGAGCTAATTGCATGGGTTTTGACACGGAGAGGCTCGAGAACACCCGCTTTCATCATGTCCTTGGCTTTGCCACCATGGACATCAACGCCTATGGTTGTGTTACCACTTCCGTGTTCAGCACGAAGGGCAACAACCATGTCTATGGGATCATGACCTGCGTTCTCAGCCAAGCTCTTGGGAACGATTTCCATTGCATCAGCAAATTTGTTGACAGCAATTTGCTCACGGCCCTTCAGCGAAGAGGCATATTCACGTAATTTAGCAGCGACTTCCATTTCTGGCGCGCCACCACCAGGAACAACTTTGCCATCTTCCACAGCGTCACGAACAACCGAGACTGCATCATGGAAAGCCCGATCGGCTTCATCGACGACACGTTCAGTGCCTCCACGAATGAGAACACTCACTGTCTTGGGATCTTTGCATCCTTCGACAAAGACCATCTTGTCATCGCCAACCTTGCGTTCTTCAACAAGATTACATGCACCAAGATCTGATACGGTAAGATGATCGATAGCTGAGACGATTCGGCCGTCAGTGGCACGAGCAAGCGCTTCCATGTCGCTCTTTTTAACGCGGCGAACAGCGATCACGCCCGCTTTGGCTAAATAGTGCTGAACTTTATCATCAATGCCTTTCTGGGCAAAGACGACATTAGCGCCAACTTTTTTCACTTTTTCAGCGATATCTTTCAGCATACGTTGTTCTTCTTCGAGGAATGATGCCATCTGTTCAGGGTTAGTAATTCGGATTTCGGCATCCATTTCGGTCTTCTCCACTTCCATTGAAGCATTAAGAAGAGCAATTTTGGCTTTTGTGACACGTCGAGGCATTTCTGAGTGCACAATTTCTTTGTCAATAATGACTCCCCGAACTAACATAGTATCTCGAACTGAACCGCCTTCTTTCTTTTCGACTTTGATATGATCAATGTCGGCAACGATTCCATCTGAGGTCTCTTCAGCAATTTGTAATACTGCATCAACTGCTATAGGTGCGAGGAAATCTTTAGCCTCTGCAATCAGTTTGCTAGCCATGGAAGTCTTACATACTAACAAGAGTTTATTACGATCTTCCATACTACAATCGACGGACATGTTTTCGAGAACTTCTCTTGACTTATCAACGGCTTTTCGATACCCTGAGATAATTACTGTCGGATGGACACCGGACGAAATTAGTCCTTGTGCTTGTTTCAGAAACTCACCACATAATATCACAGCGGTGGTAGTGCCATCACCTGTTTCCGAATCTTGAGCTTTTGCTACTTGTACGAGCATTTTGGCAGCGGGATGCTGCACTTCAATCTCATCTAAGATGGTGGCACCATCATTGGTGATTGTTACATCACCCAAGCTGTCCACCAGCATTTTATCTTGACCACGAGGTCCTAGGGACGTGCGAATAGCATCGGCTAACGCTCGAACGGCCATAATGTTATTTTCGCGAGCGTCTCGTCCTCGGGCTCGTTCTGTACCTTCTTTGAGTATTAATACCGGCACGCCTTGCATTTGTGCCATGATTTTGTTCCTCCATGTTATAGTTGGTTTTCAGAGTAGGATGAACTGTTCGGCAATCTTTGCGCTGACATAAAAGCTTTACGCCATATCAGGTTGGTTTCAATAAGTGGGGAAATTAGAGTTCCGTTAACGGAGTGTAGTCCCAGTGTGGGAAAATGGTTCGTAACATACTGACAATACCACGAGAGAGGAAGACGGTTTCCATGACGAAGCCCATGAAGAGCATCTCAATCCATGCTTTTGCGACTATACCAAACGCGATAATGAGCGCGACATCACTAGGCATCCCTGTTGTAAATGGAACGACGAAGATAAACAGCGCAATCGTGAAAATGCATTCGGGGACATAACCGAGAATTACAGCAAAAAATGGGCGTCGGAGTTTGCGTTGTACATAGCCTGTTGTAAATCCTGCCATTGCTTTCCCAGCAGGAAGTCCTATGAGGCCAACGACGCCTAGTGTTCCCCAGATGTAGCCAAAGGCGATGCCAGGATAGATACCTACAATTGCTCCCGTAATGACCCCAAGTAAGGACCCACCAGGTATCGCAACAAGAAATGTGCCAAGGTGACTCAAATCTAGAGAAATTTGCGTTATCCCAAAATGGGCGAGATTGATTGTGATAATTGAAACCGCCGTTCCTAAAGCAGCCATAATCGCTACATAGACTATTGTCTTGGTGTTGAAACGCCGTTTAGGTACAAGGTTGGTCACAGTTGTTCCTCCTATGGGTTGGGCGCATTGATGATTTCTTGTATTTAAGAGTAGCTACCCATTTTTGAGTAACGACCTGTTATGGTTACGGAGAAAGCTATTTCTGCTTTAGACTAGCGAACATTGGTGAGGTTATTACAGTGTCCAAAATCCGCCATTCTTTTTTACCATCGGTGGGCGCGCAAGAAGCCGAAATGCTTACCATACTTGGTATCAAAAGTGTTGATGAACTCTTCAAGGATGTTCCCTCCAAATTTCAGCTGAAGCGCCGACTAAAAATCCCCACGGGACTCTCAGAACACGAAGTCCATCAAAAAATTGCTCAAACGCTAGTTCAAAACTGGGATCCACAAAAGGGAGCTACTTTCTTAGGTGGCGGAGTGTGGCCCCATATTGTACCAGATGTTGTTAAAGCAATAGTAAACCGCACGGAATTTTTAACAGCTTACACTCCATATCAAGCAGAAATTAGTCAAGGAATGCTGCAAGCCCTTTTTGAGTATCAAAGCCTGATAGCAGAGCTTGTAGATTTGCCTATAGTGAACGCTTCGATGTATGATTGGGCTAGTGGGTTGGGCGAAGCCGCATTAATGGCTAGTAGGGTTACAGCGCGATCAAAATTTCTTTTTCCAGAACTCATTTCGCCAAACCGGCTTGCTGTATTACAAACGTATACAAAACCCGCTGGATTGGATCTTAAAGCCATTAACTATGACCCCCATACAGGGCAGCTCGATTTGGAGAAACTAAAAACCCTCGTCCATTCTGACACGGCGGGAGTATATTTCGAAAACCCTGCATACCTGGGTTATCTTCAGAGCGAAGTCGATGCTATTGCAGAGATTGTACATGATGTCGGTGGATTATTAGTCGTGGGTGTTGATCCGCTTTCGCTAGGTGTGATGCGTTCTCCAGGAGATTATGGAGCTGATATTGTAATTGGAGAGGGACAACCATTAGGCAGCCCCATGAACTTTGGTGGACCATTACTGGGCATCTTCGCTTGCCGTGGTGAAAAAAATCTACTACGGCAACTTCCTGGCAGGATTATAGGATTAACAGAAACTAAAGAACAAAATCAACGGGGGTTCGTGATGACAATACAAGCTAGAGAACAGCATATTCGTCGAGAGAAAGCTACTTCAAACATCTGCTCTAATCAAGCACTAACAGCGATTACTGCGGCCATCTATCTGTCCTTGATCGGTCCCCAGGGTTTAGTAGAATTAGGCGAAAAATTGATTCAACTACGTAACTATGCTGCACGACAATTGAATGCAATCGAAGGACTCAAAGCCCCTCACTTCGATTCACCGCATTTCAAAGAATTCGTTGTAACAATTGAACCAGACAACCCGCCCCCTGAATCAGGAATTAGGCAAGTTTTAGGAGCGGTTCAACGATGCCATATTTTGGGTGGAATTCCACTTGACCAGACTTTTCCCGAATTGGGTCAATCTGCGCTAGTGTGTATAACAGAACTCCATTCGAAACTAGCTATTGATAAACTTGCTGAAGCGTTTCAACAAGCTATGGAGGGTAGCCAATGAAGTTTCATCAAGCTAAGTGGGAAGAGCCTCTGGTGTTTGAACGTTCAAGGCCAGGAGCTGTAGGCTACTCATTTCCTGATATTAGTCCAGGCCTGAAAAAAGCCCTACCTAATCCACTGACAACACTACCTGACGATTTACGGCGTTCGACGCCTCTAAATCTTCCAGAGCTTTCTGAACCTGAAGTGATGCAACACTTTGTCCGTCTTTCTCAAATGAATTACTGCATAGATTTGGGACTTTATCCACTCGGCAGTTGTACAATGAAGTTTAATCCGCCAATGAATGAAGAGATTATAAAAAATCTCCAATTTATGCAACTCCATCCTTCCCAAGATCCTGCAACTCTTCAAGGGATTCTAAGTATCTTTTATGAGCTTCAGCAATGGCTTGCTGAAATTACTGGTATGGACAAGTTCTCATTACAACCCGCTGCAGGAGCCCAAGGTGAGCTTACAGGCGTTCTCATCATTCGTGCGTACCATACAGACCAGGGAGAGATCAAACAGCGCCGAGAAATTATCGTCCCTGATTCTGCTCATGGAACAAATCCTGCAAGTGCCGCAATGGCAGGATTCGATGTTGTTGTGGTTCCTTCAAATAAACAAGGACAAGTTGATCTTCAAGCACTTGAAAGTGCTGTGTCGAGAAACACAGCAGGACTCATGCTTACCAATCCTAACACTCTTGGTCTTTTTGAGCAAGAAATTGAAGCAATTGCTAGTATTGTTCATAGTGCAGGTGGATTATTGTACTACGACGGAGCAAATCTAAATGCCAATTTGGGCCGAGTACGACCAGGTGACATGGGCTTTGATATCATCCATACTAATCTGCACAAAACATTTGCAACGCCACATGGAGGTGGAGGTCCCGGTGCAGGTCCAGTTGGCGTGAAAAAAGAACTTGTAGATTTTCTTCCCATTCCAATAATCACCTTTGATGGAAGACAATATTATCTCGATGACCAACGCCCTAAATCAATTGGACGTCTCCATGGATTTTATGGAAATGCCGCTGTTTTATTGAAAGCCTATGCGTATATTATGCGAATGGGGTGGCAGGGTTTACATGGTGTTTCAAATTACGCAGTGCTTAACGCCAACTACATCATGAAACAAGTTGAAAACGTGAAGGGTTACTCAATTCCCTTTGCTAAAGGTATGTGGCGGAAACACGAAGTAGTAGTTAGTGCAAAACCCCTTGAGATTGACACAGGAGTTACCGCTCGAGATGTAGCAAAAGCGCTTCTTGACCAAGGATTGCACGCACCCACTTTTTATTTCCCTGCAATCGTAGAAGAAGCCCTCATGATCGAGCCAACAGAAACTTTTAGCAAAGATGAACTCGATCGATTCATAGATGCTCTCAAAATTATTGCAGAGCAGGCTTATACTGACCCTAATGCCGTCTGTAACACTCCAAGAAATACAGCTAGCGGGCGATTAGATGAAGTGAGGGCAGCACATCCTCGGACAATGGCACTAACCTGGCGTATGTTTCAACAGCGCCAGTAGTAATTTTGCAGCTAAACAGAATTGATGATAGCACCTGAGAGTCATGAAGAAAGGGTGGCGGTTAACCGCGTTTCTTACGACCGGTTCGCTTGGGAGCAATAAGCCCAACTTTTTGACCTGGTGGTGCAGTTCGTTTGACCGAAGTGGGACCACCTGGGTGTTGTTTGGCACCACCACCATGTGGATGGCTAGCGGCGTTCATAGCAACACCGCGAACTTTGGGATAAGTGTGGCCTTTAGCGCGTCGATGTTTGTGTTTACTACCAGCTTTCAGGAAAGGCTTTTCCGTTCGGCCACCACCAGATACGACACCTATTGTGGCTCGTGCAGTAGAGCTGAAGGTTCGAGTTTTTCCCGAAGGAAGACGAACTGAAGTTGTTCCTCGCGTGTGTGTAACAATGGCAGCATAGGTTCCACTTGAACGAACGAATTTGCCACCATCACCGGGTTGACTTTCAATATTAAAGATTGGAGTGCCTTCAGGGATTTTGCCCAAGGGAAGGATATGACCTGCACGAACACCAGCTTTAGGTCCGATGCGAAGTTGTTGTCCGACAGCAGTACCTTCAGGAACAAGAGCTAAACAACTTCCCCCTTCATCGAGTGAAAGTTTGGCGATAGGACTTCCACGCCCCGGATCATGCATGAGTTCAGTAACTTCTGCAATTAAGTAGCCTCGCTTATTCATTATATCAAGTGGAGGGTATTTAACAGGCCCACGACGACGGTGAGAGTTGGCACGAAAAGTGGATGAACCGCGACCACGCCGTTGTACTAAAATTCGTTTACCCATACATACCAGCCTCCGATTAGAATAATCCTAATTTTACTGCAAGATCAGCAGCATTGTACTCGGGAGACAACTTCACCAAAGCTTTCTTCTTTCCCTCCGGTGTAATCAGAGTATTCACCTTGATTACTTTGACTTCATACAGGGCTTCAATTGCTTCCCGAATTTGTCTTTTTGTTGATTTGCGATGAACCATAAAGGTCAATCGGTTTTCCTTTTCTACAATTTCAGATGCTCGTTCAGTGATCATCATTCGAATAATTACATCATAAGGATCCATTATTGACCACTTCCAAAGAGTCCAGTTCCAAGGGCTTCAATAGATGATTTTGTCCAGAGTGTTAATCTACCGGGTTGTGTTCCAGGAGCTAACATTTCGGCGTTCAATTTCGAAACATACACAACGGATACACCAGGAAGATTTGAAGCTGCTCGTCGAATCCCTTTGTCCTCATTAATGACAATGAGAGGACCAACAGGTTTGCGATATTTCCGTCCTCGAAGGCGAGCGACTCCGCCGCGTACTTTTCGTCCTTTCTTTGCTCTAAGCACATCTTCCCAAAGCCCTAGATTTTCTAGCACTTCCTTGATTTCTTCTGTAGACTGAATTTGCTGAATTTCATCCTCAATCACAAGAGGAAGTTCATCATTTTTGAATACATGACCCCGTAGAGTAACAATCTCTCGATTAGCGGTTGCTGCAATTGCAGAGCGAATTGCTAAGCGTCGTTCTTTCTTATTGATTCGTTCAATGGGATTTTTAACAGCTTCTGGCGGATGTGTTCGACGACCACTGACAGTTGAGGGAGCAAAAGCACCATGAGAGGCAGAACGATAGCCTTGACCCTTTCTACGAGGAACTCTTGCACGGCCATGACCTACACCCCAAGATTCGGCAGTTGTCCGTTTTCCGGCTAGAGGATCAACACCGTGACGTTGATACCGAGAAGATTGTTGAGCGAGTACAGCACGTTTAATGACATCCTTTCGAAGAGGAGTGTCAAATACTGAAGGAAGTGTCACAGCTCCTTTTTTCTTGCCCTCTAATGTGAAAACCTTTATTGAAACCACGCCAAATCCTCCTCTATCACTTCTTAGAACTTGTGCTGACATATACGATTTCCGGTGGCTTTTCCGGAAGTGGTTTGGGACGGTTGGGCATGCGTAGGCGTACCAATCTTCGTGATACACCTGGAATAGAACCATCAAGCAGGAGAAAGTCGGATTGAAGTACACCATAATGTGGAAATCCTCCTGCCGGGGTGATATCGTCGCTTTTTTCTCCAATTCGGAGTAATCGCTTATTATATTCAGTTCGTTGGTGAAAACCCATTTGCCCCGCCCGAGCTACTGTGTACATGATCCGGCTTGGATGCCATGGACCAAGAGTGCCAACGGCTCTAACACGTTTTCGTGATTTATGTGGAAGCTTAGATACACCGAATCGTTTGATAACGCCTTGAAAGCCCTTTCCTTTGGTAACTGATACTATGTCAAGATACTGACCTGGTTGGAAGACATCACGAACTCGAATTTCCTGACCGAGAAGATTCTTAGCATATTCGAATTGATCTTTAATCGAACCGCCATATACTCCGAACTCTAAAACTTCAGGTTTTTTCTGCCCGATACCGGCTTGCCGGGGTTGAGTTAAAAGACTGACCCGTAGCTCGGTAATTTCATCAAGGGATTTTGTGAGTTTGTTTAAAGAAGCTTTAGCGGAATATTCTTTTGGCCACGGCATTGTGCGACGGATATCCCTTGGAAGATTTTCAGCCCAAGTTTCGCCAAGAACCCTGAGTTTTCCACCATTTTGTCCATACCCACGAATTGATGCTACCAACATTGGTGGTGTGTCAACGATCGAAACAGCACGACTAATTTCTCGCCCATACCAGGGACTATTCGGTTTATCATCGATAAGTATTACATGCGTCATGCCTACTTTATATCCAGCAAAGCCAAGGATTTGGGGTTCAGAGACGTCCTTAGGCCAATAACGAATCCGTCCACTAACCCGACGCACACGCTTTCGGGGACGATAGGAAAGGCTACCATGTCTTGGGGCGCTTTGTTTTCGATGACCCATGGATTCCACTTCCAAGGATATTCATTGCTGGAGAAGCAAATTCAGCTTCGAATAAGGAGTTAACTCCAACAGCTTAACGGCTCGGAAGCGGATTGAGCGATTTAAGTCTTTCGTACTATTAATTCCCAAGAAACCACAACAATGTGTCAATAAGGTTGGACGATAATAGAATGCAGAACAAGACTCGCCTGAATTGTTTACGGTTAGAGAAAAGTAGGGTTTCAATTTGATTATATTCCGTGGCGGACTACATTGCAGGTTCTTCTAGATTCTGATGAGGGCGTCCTGTCACGATGGCTTCTAGTTCTTGCGCCCCAACAGAGACAGAATATTTACTATCTACCGGAGAATTTAAACATTAAATTGTATTCTCACCTTGAAGGACCTTATTTCCTCGAATAGAATATTAAACTCAAAGTTCTAATTTACCCCAGAGTAATATTCTCTAAGAGTACTTCTGATTTAGCCGGGATAGCCAAGTGGTTACGGCGCGGGCCTTGAGAGAACTCTACTTACGTGGCATCCAAGGCAGCCTGTGACCTTTCGGTCGCAAGGGTTCGAATCCCTTTCCCGGCGCCATTTTTCCAATTTCAACAAAGAGATTAAATGGCACGTAAAGAAACGCCAATGTTAAAAGGCTAACAGCTTGGTAATTGACAAGTCGTTTCAAAGGATGAAAATCCATGAAATTCGAATACCTTGATGAGATTACATCGGACCAGATGTTTCGGGCATATGGAAAAACACTCCCCGAAGTATTTCGCCATGCAGCCATGGCTATGTTTGGTGTTATGTATGACCTTGAAGAAATTTCGTTAGAAAAGGAAATCGATGTAACCGCACAGGGTTCAGATGAAGAACAGCTGTTATATGATTGGCTGTCGAATCTTTTAATCGAATTCGAGGTAGAAGGCATTTTCTTTGCAGACTTTTCAATTAAAAAAATTGAAAAAACAGCGGAAGGTCATTTACAATTATTGGGAATTGGTAAAGGTAACACCAAAATGCCAGAATTACGCACACATGTAAAGGGCGTAACCTTTC
>JBHLSA010000019.1:0-16677 GCA_048882025.1 Candidatus Thorarchaeota archaeon
TACTCCGGTTAGACCCGTTTCATTGGAGGAAATTCCCCGGCCGTTGATAGCGTCAATCAACGTACCATTAATTCTTACATACGATGTGCGGTTCGCTTCAAAAGGTGTGACAGAAATCGATAAGTTCGCGGCTCCGTGGAGAGCAGTTGCATTGTAGGCACTTAGTGATTGAAATTCTACTCGGAGAAGATGAATTCCGATAATAGCAGAGTTATCATACTCGAACGAAATACTTGCTTCACCAGTTGCTGATGTAGTATTAGATCCTAAGAGCCAATTTTCTGTTTCATCATAAAACCCGATAATTTGACCTGGTTCAGGAATTCCATCTTGAGTTAATAATGCGGTTATCTGGAATTGCTCAAATCGGTCAACCACATAGGATGAAACGCTAGCTGTCAGTTCATAGGAGCTACTTATAACATAGGGATCTTGGTCTGGAGGAACTGGATCAAGAAATTTACTGGGGGTGGGTGTTGGGGGGGGACTTCCATCAGTTATAAAGCTGGGCAGAGGTGTGGGATCAAATTGAAGCCAATAATTTCCGGTTGCCGTTGGAATGTATACTTCGACCCAAAAATGTACGTGCATCAGATGAAGCACTCGTCGGGTTCCTTGGTCTTCTCCTAATATGGCACCATATACTGGACGCGCGGCAATGCCTGCCTGTCGGAGAAACATGGTATATGCCGTTGCAAAGTCAATTCCGACTCCTCCACCTTGGTTAAGGAACCATTCTACATGTTCATCGGTTGATCCTGGTCGTGGTACGAAGGGGTCAAACGCGAAATTCGCCTTAAAGTAGTTTAGTATGGCAAATGCTTGCTCAAAGGCGATATTCGGGACTCCGGCTAGAATAGTGGTTAAACGGTTTTGTATATCGGTTCGTGTCGTTGTGCTAAGATAACTCAAACCTTGTTGTTGGTATTGAGCTAGGATAGCTGATGGCGTTTGGCTAGCCGCTTGTGATTGTGGGCGAATGAGAGTCCAATTTAATGGATTGTGGGTAACTTGATACTGCAACGTATTACTGCCTGATCCATTAAATATCCCATTGAAAATCGCAGTTCCATAATCATCGAACTTTAACTCATACGAGTCTTGAAATGCCAGAAATGGATACTGAATTGAATCCGTGATTATCATCGGGTCCGGCCAAAGGGTTAACAAAGGGAAAGAGCCAGTAACCCCTTGATTTGTGATGTTTTGAAGGATTGTGTAGACAATTTCACTACCTGGATCTACGGTATTAAGAGTGTAATTTGCAGTGGAACTCTTTCCCCAATCCGTTCCTGTATAACGATCATAAGCCGTATTTCGCCAATATCGTGGTGGATTGGCTGGTGAAACTATCGCTACTGTGAATGATGGGTCAATGG
The DNA here is from genome assembly GCA_048882025.1 of Candidatus Thorarchaeota archaeon. GTDB lineage: Archaea > Asgardarchaeota > Hermodarchaeia > Hermodarchaeales > Hermodarchaeaceae > Hermodarchaeum. Next base: position 1,380 of record JBHLSA010000019.1, read on the forward strand.
ACCAATTCAAATCTAGTGTAACATCATCAATCGTGATATTATCTAAGAAGGTGTCTTCTCCACCTTCAACCGTAACACCGCTACCCCAATCCGGAATGATATCATAAGGCTCTTGTCGTGGAATTGGTGGCATAAAGAGAAGTGGTGCAAAAAAGCTCAGAATGAGCATTAGAATAATGGCAAGTGAAATAGCTGCCACTATTGACCGCTTGGAAACCACTTGACGCCACCAACTGATACAAACGTATAACCAACAAAAACTTTGCTAACTGGGATATATTAACCTCGAAAGATTGAAGTTTAACTGTTCACCCAACGTTTTTCTATATTGGCTAATACAGAACTGAAAACGAGAATAGTCTTCAGGCATCGTGAGGTGGTATCCTGTTAAATATATGGCATGACCTTTATTCGCAAATCGATGACCAAAACCGCTCCCAGATAACACAGGCGGAATTAAGCCTCACAGGATTAATGACTTCACCAACTCCTGAACTGGCAAAAGAAAAGCTAGGTCAATATTTAGAGGATTCACGAACGCTGCGAGAAAAAAAGCAGTATAAAGAAGCTTTAGCGCTTATCCTTGTGAGCGGAGAATATTATTGGAGAAAACACCAGCACACACGAGCTGCTGGCCTCTTATTAGAAGCCTGTGACCTTTTCTATCACCTGCAAACTGTCAACAGCTGTCAAACCTGTTTAATTGCAGCCTTAGAACTAATTTCGAAAAAGGCTCCTCTTATTTGGTGGGAGAATGAACTTTTAGGAACAATTTTCTTATTCAAAGCTTGTCTTACAATTTTGACTGATTCGAATACTATTAGTGAACAAATTCGAAACTTTCGAGAAAAAGCGCCAAAAAACTTACAATCGCAAATCAGCCGCGAAGATGGCTATCGGGTTGCTGTTGCTCTTAAACAAGCAGTGAAACGAGAGTCTCTTTCACCAATTGATGACTTAGATACAAAAACAACTCTTCGTAGCCGTTCAGACTATACAACTTTACACGAATATCTAATGGGCTTAGCTGAACGATATGTTCTAATTGGTGACTGCCTAAGAGCTCTTCGCCGGGAAACACAACAGGAGGCTCTATGAGATGTCTTATGTTTCACACTTGCACTGTCCCAAATGTAAAACTAAATATGCGCAATCTGAGAATCCACTTCTCTGTAAAACGACTAATTGTGGGGCACGCATCGATATTCATTATGATTATTCACGTCTTCAAGAAGTACTATCGAAGAAAATTCTAACCTCCCGCCCATTGAGTGTATGGAGCTATTTTGAATTACTACCAGTGATTAATCATGAGAACATCATTAGTCTGGGGGAAGGAGGAACACCACTCCTCCGAAGTAAACGCCTCGCAAAAGCTCTAGGCCTTCGCGAATTATACATTAAAGATGAAACCCGCAATCCTACTTGGTCTTTCAAAGACCGACCCATGACTGTTGGTGTTTCAAAAGCAAAAGAACAAGGGGCTTCAACTTTAGCCTCTGCGAGTAGCGGTAACGCTGCGGCTGCGCTCGCTGCGTTTTGTGCTCGAGCAGGCTTCAACTGTTACTGCTTTGTACCAGATATTGCTCCAATGGGTAAAATTGCCCAACTTCTTCTTTATGGCGCCAAAGTCGTCAGATTACGTGGACTACATAAAGGGGACGATCCAACAGTTACACTTCTCCGTGAAGCCTGTGCTAAATATGGCTGGACGCCTTGCCCCAGTTTTGGACCTTTTAATCCCTATCAAGCTGAAGGCCCCAAAACACTAGCCTATGAGCTCATTGAACAATTAGACTGGAACGTCCCAGATGTTGCCTATGTTCAAGTAGGAGCTGGAGGGCTCCTCGGAGGTCAATGGCATGGTTTTACTGATTTCATGAAACTTGGGCTTGTCAATAACCATCCACGAATGGTTGCGGTACAAGCCATGGGCTGTGCTCCTCTAGTACGCGCTTTTGATACAAATCAGGATCCTTTCAAGATTGAACCTTGGTCCTCACCTCATAGCGTAGCAGAAGGACTTTGTGATCCCTTTCCTTGGGATGGTGATCTTGCTTTAGCCGCGGTTCAAGAATCAAAAGGAACTGCTCTTGCGGTGACTGATGATGCTATTCTTGAAGCACAAAGAATGCTAGCAAAATTCGAAGGAATCTTTGCTGAACCAACAGGCGTTACAGGTTTAGCTGGCTTAATTGCACAATTGGAATCCGGAATCCAAGATCCTTCAGAAATCATAGTAATTGAAGCAACTGGAGGTGGGCTCAAGGATCAGGATGTCGTTATAAAGAGAGTTGCAGAGCCCCCCGTTATTGATCCTGATTTAACCCAACTTCAATCAGCTCTCAATCTACAAGATTAACACACCAATAGGATGAAATATAGAAACACAGTTAAACGCCACTTCCCTGTGATGCCAATTAAAAGGAGCAGAATCCCGTGTGTGGCATATTTGCTATAACTAGTAATAGGCGACAAGACATCGGTGAAATCCTAGTAGAATGTGCCGAGAAACTCACATACAGAGGGTATGACACTGTTGGGGTCGCTACGGTTTACCGAAATCGTATCCAACTACGGAAAGATAAAGGGAAGTTTAAAGAAGTCGCCACAAAGCTTCGCCTAAATGAAATGCTTGGGTCTAAAGGCATTGCCCAATTGCGGTGGGCGACATTTGGCGCTCCTAGCAAACTGAATGCCCAACCACATCTTGACTGTGATGAAGATTTGTGTGCGGCGCATAATGGTAATATCTTAAATTTTCTACCATTACGAGAGCAGTACCAACACGAGGGCCATACAGTTCAAAGCATGAATGATGGCGAAATTTGTGTTCACGCCGTCGAACGTTACTATGATGAGATGGGTGACATGCTAGAAGCTATTCGGAAAGCATGTACCGATCTGAAGGGCGATTATGCATTTGCTGTGATGCATAAAAGTGACGATAAACTGTATGCAGTAAAAATGGGATCTAGCCTATTCGCAGGAATTGGAGACGGAGAAACCTGCGTAAGTAGTGATCTTCCCAGCATATTACCTGTAACCCGACAAATTGTCAACATTCTAGATGGGGAAATGGTACTTCTTTCTCCAACACAACTAGAAATCCGTCGAATTAGTGATGGAGAAATTGTTGAACGTAAGCCATACACCTCTGATGCGGATATTCGAGTTGCCCAAAAAGGCGGGTACCCTCATTTTATGCTTAAAGAGATTCATGAACAAGTAAGTACCACTCGTACACTTTTTAGCGCCATACGTGAACCCTACGTAAGCCAATTTGTAGATGCACTAACGGAAGCAAAGAGGATTTTTTTTGTTGCGTGTGGTTCAAGCTATCATGCAACAGTGGTTGGTAGCTATATTCTCAACGATTTAGCGAATATTGCTGCCACTCCTGTTGTTGGTGGCCAGTTCATTTCTCTATATGGCGATTCAGTTGGCGAAGGCGATCTCATTATCTGTGTAAGCCAAAGTGGAGAAACTAAGGATGTAATTGACGTCGTCCATCATTGCCGCAGTCGTGGCGTCAAGATTCTTAGTATAGTTAACGTGTTGGGTTCGACCATTACCCATCTCAGTGACTTGTACCTTCCTATGGGATCAGGATTCGAAATTAGTGTTCCTGCCACAAAGACCTACACAAGCCAGGTCACCCTTTTCACCTATCTAGCAACATTAGCAGGTAAACGGCAGGGCATATTAGCGCCGAATGACGCTCAGACACTTGTTAATGACTTACAAACGCGCCTTTCAATGTTAATTGAAGAGACCATTTCTACCACAACCCTCAAGGCACGCGCCCTTGCTCCCTATTTGTCCAAATACCCTCACTTTTACGTGTTAGGGCATGGTTTAACTCATGGAGTAGCCTTAGAAGGTGCACTCAAAATTAAGGAAGTATGTTACATAGTCGCGGACGGTATGTATTCAAGCGAATTTAAACATGGTCCACTCAGTATTGTTGATGCCGGATATCCAATTATTTTTACTATAGCCCCTGACGACGCAGAGCATTTAGTAAACCATCTGGCAGAAGTTGAATGCCGTGGCGCTCGCATTATTCTTACAGGAGAAGATCATCCATTACTTCGTCGTTATGTCAACAATAACGACTTTCTTCTTGTTCCCAAATCTAGCCAGTACTTGAGCCCAATACTCCAAGCAATTCCATTACAACTTCTAGCTTACCATCTTGCCACGTACAAAAATATCGACCCAGATTATCCCCGTAACATTAGCAAAACCCTAACTGTTCGCTAACCTCTTCTATACCCTGTCTGTTTTTTCTAAACCATTCTTGGCGTGGTTTAATCCGAGAAATGACAAAGCGTTTCCAGTTGTTGTTTGGGCAATAGCTGCTGCGGTTGTTCCTTTAATTTTTGCGAGTTTCTCAGCAGCATGAGGAAGGTTAGCTGGCTCATTAGTCTGTCCAGGAAATGGTGACAAATAGGGGGCATCGGTTTCAAGTAACATATTAGCAAGTGGTATAGCAGTAGCCACTCGTTGCATTCGTCGACGCGAAACTACGCTAGTTGGCACACTCATCAACCATTTTTGGTTCGCAGCTTCTCTTACAAGATTGGGCTCGTTAAAACAATGCAGTTGGACACGAGTTACACGTTGTTCCTTGAGGATATTTAGAGCATCTGCCTCTGATTCACGCGAATGCACGACCAATGGAAGCTTTAATTCTTCAGCTAAATGAATAAACTCACACAAAGCTTCTTTTTGAAATTCCCGTGGTTTTTGTTCTTTTACCCAGTAATAATCTAGTCCAACTTCACCAATAGCTACAATTTCTTCTGCATGGTCTCTAATTGCCTTAATTACCCGTTTCAACATTTGAGGGGTTGTTCTTGGGGGGTGTAGCCCAAAAGTTGGCCAAATAAAACCTGGAAACCGTTTCTTCAAATCTAAAGCTTTGGGAAAAAACTTGGGCTCGATAGCACTAACCACTACTCCGATCACGCCCGCATCCTTAGCCCGACGTACAATCGATTCAGCCTTGGGATAAAGCCGAGGCATCTCCAGATGTGAATGGGTGTCAAAAAATTCCACTGGTTCATCCCTTCTTGGATAGCTTGTTCGCGAAAGCTTCAAAAGGTTTTAGCTCTATCGCATCCACATAACACGAATTGGAAGTTGATTTACAATGGACCTCCGTGGGCGCGATATGATTACAACACAAGAATGGACACGTGATGAACTCGATGCAATTCTCGAATTTTCAAAAGACCTTAAGAAAAAAACCAAGGCAGGGAAATGCCCCCACCTTCTCTCAGATAAGACCTTCTTCATGTTATTCTATAATACCAGTACACGCACACGGGCTAGCTTTGAAGCTGCACTTACCGAGCTAGGCGGACACGCTCAATTCTTGGAACCTGGAGCCATGCGTTTAGGCGAAGGCGAAAGTGTGAAAGATACAGCATGTACGCTTGCTCGATATGGGCATGGAATTGGTATTCGGATACTTGAAAAGGCGGTGGGCTACGTCTATGGGCGAGGGAATCAAGTACTACGTGACTATGCCAAATGGGCAAATGTACCAATCGTTAACATGGCCGATGATAAGTTTCATCCATGTCAATCACTAACTGATCTCATGACAATACAAGAGAATTTCTCAAAAATTCAGGGTAAAAAATTCCTCTTTTCATGGGCTTATAGTCGCCATTCCCGATCTTGGTGTAGTGTGCAAAGTGCAATAATGATAGCAACTCGATTTGGAATGGATGTAACTCTCGCACATCCACCTGGTTTTGAATTAGACCCTGAAGTAATGGACTGGTGTCATCAAAATGCAAATGAATCCGGTGGGTCATTCTCGATTACAAATGATATCAAAGAAGGTTATTCAGATGCTCATGTCGTATATCCTCGTTCATGGATGAGCGCTGAATGCTCAGCAGTTGGCATTGATAAATGGGGTGTGGACAAGGAAGCTCAAATTCATGAAAAATACCGAAACTGGATTTGTAATTCTGAGCTTATGGATTTGGCAAATAAAGAAGCCATCTATATGCACTGTCTTCCCGTATTTCGAGGCGAAGAGGCAACAGATGAGGTCGTTGACAGCTCGCAAAGTGTAATTTTCGATCAGGCTGAAAATCGGTTACATCTGCAGAAAGGGCTTCTATCACTTGTAATGAACGATGAGAATTTGCTATAAACGCGGAAATTACCGCTTGTCGGGCAGACCCATTATAGCCGCCATTATGGCTTTTTGTGCGTGAAGCCGGTTTTCTGCCTCGTCGAAGGCTATGCTCCATTTACCATCCAGTACTTCATCAGCTACTTCGAAGCCGCGGTCAGCAGGTAAACAATGCATGTATTTGACATCTTTTTCTCCAAGTGCCATCTTTTCAGGAGTTGCTATCCAATCCTTATTGGCATCAAATAATTTCTTACACCCCTCCCAGTCCTCTGCTGGCGCAATAGGTGGAATGTGGTGCTTACTGGTCCAACATTTTGGATATACATAATGTGCACCCGCAAAGGCTTCTTCCATATCGTTGGTAATTTCAAAGGAACCACCATATTGGGCCACGTTCTTTTCACACATCTCAATGATTTTAGGATCAAGTTCAAAGCCCTTAGGGTGTGCTAGCACTGTGTCCATGCCCCACTTGGTTCCCATTAAGATAGCACTCTGAGGAACAGCAAGGGGTTTTTGCGTACTAGGGCTATAAGCCCAACTCATTACGAACTTTTTCCCTTGAATCTTGGGGTTGTGTTCCTGAATTGCTTGCATATCCGCCATGGCTTGACAGGGATGATAGACATCATCTTCCATGTTAATAATTGGAATGTCTGACCATTTGGCAAACTCACGCAGAACCCGGTGTCCACGACCATATATCCACTTAGCGTGCGAACCATAGATTCGAATCGCGATTGCATCACCCATCCGAGCCAAAACACGAGCTACATCAGAGATGCGTTCACTTGTATACGCTTCTTCATCATCAGGTAATGCTGGTCTGTAAACATCTTGGGGCGAGAGAAAGTGTGCGTGTCCACCCATCTGCGTCATTCCCGCTTCGAAGGAGTTGCGCGTGCGGAGTGAACGATTGAAAAAAATCATGAACAATGTCTGTCGAAGGAGGTAATCGTGGGGCTTTCGGGCTTTCTGTAATTTCTTTAGCTCAATTGCAGCATCAATCAAAGTTTGCAGTTCTTCTTGTGACCATTCTTGGATAGTTAACCAATCGCGACCTTGGTATCTTCCTACAATATCTGTGCCCATTGTTAATTCACCTGAATTATCAGCGGAAAGAGCGCAATGCGCTATTAATCTGTTTTCCATTGGCTCTGAATTTCAACACCTGCCCTTTCTAGAAGGTTTTGCCCCCGTTCACGAGCGTTTTCTATCACTTTCTCTTCGTCCAGCGTCATTAGTTTGCCTTCATGTACAAGAATTTGCCCATTAACAATTGTTGAGTACACGTTAAAGCCATTGGCTGCATAGATGATATTGCTCACAGGGTTATAGGTTGGCGACAAGTTCAATTGAGTTGTATCAACAAGAACAAGATCTGCCTTTTTCCCTACCTCAATGCTTCCAATTTCCTTTCCAAGACCTAAAGCATTAGCTCCATTAATAGTTGCCATTTCCAAAACGGTTTCTGCTGGCATTGTCAAGGGATCAAGAGTTCGTGCCTTATGGATAATTGCTGCAAGAAACATTTCACGGAACATATCATACGCATTATTGCTGGGTCCTCCGTCACATCCCAGGCATACATTAATCCCAGCCTCTAGCATCTCAGGAATCGGTGCAATTCCTGATGCTAACTTTGAATTGCTGGCAGGGCAATGGCACATATGGGTTCCGGTATCACGGTAAATTAAAAATTCCTTTGGGCTAATCCACACCCCATGTACTAATACCACATTTTTTCCCATCATTCCTACCTCCTGTGCAAATTCGGCAGGTAGCTGATTGAATTGGGTTTTTGTGTATTCCACGTCTTCCTGAACTTCACCTAGATGCATTGTAATCCGCATATGACGCTTCCGTGATATTTCCGCGACACGACGATATAGTTCAGGACTCACTGCCCCCGGAGTGCGCGCGCCCCACCATACAAAGATACGCCCTTCAGCTGCTCCCTGCCACTTGTTATGCATAGCCAAGGTTTCAGCAATGCACTCTTCTCCATCCTCAATCATCCCCTCATACATTATGGATTCTTCCCCAGCGTATCCAGTCAAATCCATAAACAGTTTTGACAAGCAGCCGCGAATTCCTGTTCTTTCGACGACTTGGGCGATACCATCCATGCCATATCGTTTGTGAATCATACTTTCTAGAAAACTAGTGGTACCAGATTTGAGCATTTCAGCGATACATAATTCAGCACTCGCCTTTCCATCTTCAGGGTTAAAATTTCCTTGAAGTACCCATACATAATCACGGAGCCATGGAATGAGATCCACATCATCTGCAGTTCCACGAATCAACGCTTGGGCTAGATGAACATGACAGTCAACAAGACCTGGAATGAGAATCTTATTTTTCGCATGAATTCTTGTATCTGCACTATAATTTCGTGCTATTTCATGTGTTTTTCCAACAGCAAGAATGGATTGGTTTTCTACAACCACAGCACCATCCGATATTATTCGCCGCTGTGGGTCAACAGTGATGATTGTAGCTCCGTCAATAATTAAGTCTGCCATAGGCATCAGCAAAAGCATGATGGGCTTTAGCTCTTAAGGGTTAGGGAAATTCTTTTACCAGCAGGTTTTTGAGTGCTAAGACAATTTTCGCTTGTGGAGAATATGTATCATGCACGTTACGGTGCGGACCATTGGTCCCTTTACTGAACGTTTTGGCTTTCAGCAACTTACTATTACGTTTACTGGTCGCACGGTGTATGATCTAATCATGGTACTATGTGAAGAATATGGTTCTGGGTTTTGTGAAACAATTTTGGATGAAAAGGGTAATCTTCGCAGATACATTAAGATCTTGATCAATGGGAGGGGCTTACATGTACTTCAAGGGCTAGAAACACTACTTTCCGATGGTGATGAGATAGCAATCTTTCCTCCTGTTGCGGGAGGTTCCTTTCAAAAATAAGTGCTAAAGACTTATTCCTAGTTTCTCCCAGAGTGTGGGAATTACCCGGTCCAGTGCTTTTTCGACGACTTCGGGTTTGATTGTAATGACTTCATGGTTTTCTACAATGTGTTTTCCATTAACAAACACATGCTCAATGTCATGAGCAGTACAGCCATAGACAATGTAGCCATAAACGCCTGTGGGAAGAATTGGTGTCGCTTTAGGGTTAGGATGTAGAATGACTAGATCTGCTTGTTTTCCAACTTCAATTGATCCAAGTTGTTCTCCTAATCCGTATATTTGCGCTCCATTAATCGTTGCCATCTCAATCACCTGTTGGGGTGTAGTTACCCGAGTGTCGAGATGGTGAACTTTGTGGATAAGATATGCTGTACGAATATTTTCAATTGCATCAAAAATGAAACCATCGTTTCCTAGACAAACAGGAATTCCCAAATCATACATTTCTTTAATCGGAGCAACGCCAACCGCATTGTTCATGTTACTCATTGGATTATGTGCAACTGCTGCGCCAGTTCCCTGAATTAATTCCAGTTCATCATGATTGACATGAACACAATGGCCTAAAACAACATCCGGTCCTAATACTCCAAGATTAAAAAGCCGCTCAACAGTCCTTTGATCGTATCGTTCAATGTTATGGTATACATCGATTAATCCTTCGCTAGTATGAATGGTAAGCGGAGCAGGTAATTCATGGGCTTGTTCCCGGGTCTTTTGAATCAACTCGTCACTTAAAGTAAATGAGGCATGAAGGCTATACATTCCACGAAGAAGATCATTGGGTGTTTGCTGTAATTTCTTTAAGAATCGGATGTTCTCTTTTAGACCGCGTTCGCCTTCATTTTTTGAATTTCTCTCTGTAGCTTCAAAGGCCAAGATGCCTCGGATGCCAATCTGTGTAACAGCCCTAGCAATTTCATCCAAGACCCCTTCTATTGATCCCGGACCTGAATAGGTATCGGCAAAACAAGTCGTTCCACTCTTAACGAACTCATAACAAGCTGCTAATGCACTAGCATAGGCATCTTCATTGACAAATGCCGAATCAACCTTCCACCAAATTCGGTCCAAGATTTGGAGAAAATCGGTTGTGGGCTTAATATCAAGGGGCGCTCCGCGAAGCACGATTCCATAAAGATGTGTATGCCCACAAATGAAGCCAGGAAGCACCATTCGACCTGTTCCATCAATCACGTGGTCCACTTTTTCTTTAATATTGTGACCAATAGCTGCAATAACGTTGTTTTCAATTAACAGGTCTGTATTTTGTAAAACTCGCCGGTTTGCGTCCATTGTAACAATTATTGCGTTTCTTATCATTGTCCGCATAAACACACGCTCCAGAGAAACTGAAAATCAATGATTACTAGTAATCGAGTAACCCTTTAAGCCTTCTATGTCCCTTTTATGCCGTGGACTCCCATGAAAGAAGCAGTCAAAAAAATTCTAGTTGTTGACCCCGAAAAGTGTACAGGCTGTGGAATCTGTACACTTGTTTGTTCTTTTCGCCACGAGAAAGAATATAACCCTGCTAGAGCTTTGCTCACAATTATTCGCGATGAAAAAAGCGGAATTAACATCCCAGTAATTTGTCAACACTGTGATACCCCATTATGTATGGAAAGCTGTCCTGCAGATGCAATATATCGTGATGAAAAAACCAATGCTGTTTGTATTAATCAGAACAATTGTATTGGGTGTCATCAGTGTTTAGTTGCTTGTCCTTTTGGTGGGATTCATATCGATCCCAAAGATGGACGGACAGTGAAATGCGACTTATGCGAAGGATATGCCATGTGCGCTCAATTTTGCCCTCGTGGTGCACTGTTATTCTTAGAGCCAAGTGAACTAACCAAACGGCTTCGAGAAAAAGGGGTGAAACAAGGGCAAGAATATATTCATCTGATTACTGGAGGTGTTCAGCCGTGACCAATAATGAAACCTTCTATGGCTATGCGGGGCACATCGCAGATATTGATCTTTCAAAATCAAAGGTAGATATCAAGCCTTTAGAAAGCGAATTTGCTCGAAAATATCTAGGCGGTACAGGATTTGCTGCACGCATTCTATGGGATCGTGTGAAACCATCTACAAACCCCTTGGATCCGGATAATCCACTCCTGTTTGGTGTTGGTCCAGTTACCGGGGCATTCTTCACGCCATCAGGACGATTTATGGTGGCGTTCAAATCGCCTCTCACCGGCCTCTGGGGTGAAGCACATTGCGGAGGCCATTGGGGCCCACAGTTGAAGTATGCTGGATTTGATATGCTAATCATCCAAGGTCGAGCTCCTAAACCAGTTTATCTTATGGTTCGTGATGGAGAAATCAAAATCCTTGATGCTAATCATCTGTGGACACGGGATACAACTGAAACCACAGATATGATAAAAGAAGAACAGGGTGACAATGATGTCGAAGTCGCCTCTATTGGAATAGGTGGCGAAAATCAGGTGCGCTATGCAGCAATCATTGGGTCTTATTATCGAGCTGCAGGACGTGCCGGTGGGGGAGCCGTTATGGGCAGTAAAAATTTGAAAGCTATTGCTGCTCGGGGATTTGGTGGCGTACGAGTTGCTAACCCTGGAAAATTCATGGCGGCTGCAAGAAAAGGCTATGAACAAATGACCACTGGAAAATGGGGAGAAATGAATGAGGAATCCCTAGGAAAATATGGTACAACCAATCTCGTGACAGCAATTGGTGAAATTGGACGACTACCAACGAAGAATCATTCTACTGGTGTTTTCAACAAAGCTGATGCTATCGGACCCGACTCTATCCGACACAAGTATCGAACTAGTCGAGAAGCCTGTTTTGGCTGTGCCTTACAATGTAAATACACTTCGCAAGTAAAATCTGGACCGTACAAAGTAATGACAGGCGGACCTGAATATGAAACCATTATGGCTTTTGGAAGTAACTGCCTTAATAGCAATGTGGAATCAATACTGTATGCGAACCAACTTTGTAACCGTTATGGCATAGATACAATTAGTACTGGTTGCACAATTGCATTTCTTTTCGAAGCTGCAGAGCACGGCATCATCACATCTAAAGAGGCAGATGGGTTAGACCTTTCTTGGGGTAATGCGGAAACAATCATTGCTCTCATAGAAAAAATCGCTCATCGTGAAGGAATAGGAAATCTTCTAGCTGAAGGATCTATGCGAGCTGCACAAAAAATTGGAAAAGGCGCTGAACGCTTCGCTATCCATGTGAAAGGGTTGGAAGCTTCTGGACAAGATCCAAGACCTCAACAAAGCGTGGGTTTAACTTATGCTACAAACGTTCGTGGAGCCGATCATCTCCGAAGCCTTAGTTGCTATGAAGAATTAGGTTTTCCAGATGTCGCTATCGAACGATTTGGAGAAGAACATGCCACTGATGTAATGGATTTACACAGTACTACTTTCAAAGGGCATCTAATAAAAGATCAAGAAGATCTGTATGTACTCGTGGATAGCGTCATTCTCTGCAAATATGGCACAATGTGGCCTCCTGTCTATTACTTCGATATTATCGCTGAAATGCTTCATCCACTTACCGGCTTTAAGGAATTTAGTGATGTTAAACAGCTTCGGCTGGTTGCCGAACGGATTAGTAATCTTAGACGCTGCTTCAACGTTCGAGAAGGCGTAACACGGGAAAGAGAGCAATTACATCCTCGATTCACTGAAGAACCGATTCCTGAAGGCCCAGCGAAGGGGCAAGTCTGCAATTTAGATCCGATGCTTGATGAATATTATTCGGTTCGCAACTGGACACAGGATGGGCTTCCAACACGTTCTGAACTAAGACGATTAGGGCTAGATGATGTGGCAGATGAACTAGCTAAACTAGGAAAGGTGGTTGAAAAATAATGGCAGTTGATTTAAGCGTTGATTTAGCAGGCATTCCACTTCGTAACCCAGTTCTCACCGCTGCAGGACCTACAAGTCGCGATGGTGAAACATTAGTTAAAGCTGCACGAGGAGGCGTTGGAGGATTAGTAGCCAAAACAATTAGCATTAAACCAGCGGATGTACCCCGACCAAATATGCAAGCAGTGGACCGTGGGAAAAGCCAATGGCTACTAGCTACCACAATGCAAAATCAAGTAGTTCATCTTGAACGTATTCAAGTGCGGGGGGCATACGGACTACTGAATCACGAATTATGGAGTGATAAACCCTATCAAAAATGGCTTGATCATGAATATTCGCTTGCGAAGGAAACGGGGCTTTCTCTAATTGCCTCCGTTGGTTATACCCCTGAGGAATTGCAAAAACTCGCACCACTCGTTGAAAAAGCCGGTGTTGATGGAATTGAATTTAGCACCCATTATATTGAAACAGATCCCAAAGTCTTCAATGAAGTAGCAAAAACATTGAAAGAAGCTGTGGAAGTTCCGGTTTTTGCCAAAATGAGCCCTCACGTAAAAGATTTGACCGTATTTACAAAGGCGGTAGATCGGTATGTCGATGGGTTTGTAGCTATCAACACGCTTGGTCCTTGTCTTCACATAGATATTGAAACCGGTCAACCTTTACTTGGCGGTCCCGGTGGTGTGGGATGGCTTTCAGGACCTGCTATTAAACCTCTTGCAATTCGTGCTGTCGCAGATATCGCCCGTGGCACTTCTAAACCTGTTATTGGAGTAGGCGGGGTTAGTACCGGTGCCGATGCTATTGAATTCTTCATGGTTGGTGCTAGTGCTGTTCAAGTCTGTACGGCTGCAATTCTTGAAGGACAAGCTGTATATGGACGAATTGCAAATGAAATCAAAGTATATCTACAAAATCATGGACATGACTCGCCATTGGATGTTCGGGGTGTTGCTCTTCAACACCTCCCCCCAGAGACTCTTCGAGTTGAAAGTCTTCCACCAACAGTAGATAAAAAGCGATGTTCCGGCTGCGGGCTTTGTAATAAATCGTGTACCTATTCTGCAATTGCAGTAAATCCCGAAACTAAAATCGCAGAAGTTGATAAGAAACTCTGTTATGGCTGTGGTTTATGCGTAAGCATTTGCCCCCATTATGCATTGTCCTTCCAATCCAATAGTTAAAGGTGAATAGATTATGAAAAAGAAAGCAAAAGTTACTGTGAGGATGTTTACGAGTCTGCGTGCTTTAACTGGTATTAGGGAAACCGAATTAGAAGCTGCTACTGTTCAGGAAATTATCAATATTCTTGGGAAGCAATTTGGAGAGAAATTTAATCGCATGCTTTTAGAGGACAATGGTTCGTTAAAATCATATTTCCATGTCTTGGTGAATGGTCGTCACATCCGGTTAATGCAGGGGTTACAGACATCGCTCTCAGATGGTGATGTTGTGGCGATTTTTCCACCAATTGGTGGAGGGGCGTTTTTCTTCAAATAAGAAAAGACATGTTTATTCTTTCTTGGCTTGTTGAATGGCCACTATCGTCTTTGAGAGTTGAGCTCCATTATCTTTCAAAATGGTCTTTTCGATGACGGTTCCTTGAACGATTATCTCAGCACCAGCTGCAGCCACTGCTGCAGCTTGTTTAATAGTATAAATTCCACCTCCGATCGCTAGGGGTACTTTAATTTTATTTGAAACTAGTTTGATCATTGGAAGTGGAACAGCATTTTCAGCCCCTGATCCTGCTTCTAAATAGACGAGTTTAAATCCCATATATTGAGCGGCTAAAGCGTAACCAATTGCAATTTCAGGCTTGTCACGAGGAAGTAGACGAGCATCGCCAACGAAACCCGCAGTTCCTCCCGGTTGTACTATTAGATAAGCCATCGAAATGGGCTCAAGGTTTAAACCCTCTATATGACGGGCAGCCAGAGTTTGGGCATCAATCATCCAATAGGTTGTTCGTGAGTTAAGGAGGCTCATGAAGAAAACTGCATCAGCAATATTGGAAAGTCCTGAAACATTGCCCGGAAATAGAATAACTGGAATCTCAACCTGGTCTTTGATTTGCTTCAACGTTTCATCGATTATGCCATACGCTGTTGATCCACCAACTATAATAGCCGTGGAGCCAGCAGCTTCAGCCAGCTTAGCAATTTGGCCGGCTTTTTTTGGGGTTTGTTTAATGGGGTCAGGATCAATAAGAGTTAGATGGGCAATACCTTTCTCATTAATAGTTTTGAGAATATGTTTCCACACAGAACCTGTATTAGTCATTCTAACTACCCAATTTCAAGCATGCAGCTTTGAGGCTTTTAAATATGCT